>JAEZUI010000069.1 GCA_023421115.1 Bacillota bacterium
ATGGCATTTTTAGCGTCTCGCGACAGGATGTCGCATAGACGCGGCGAAAATTATCAAGCTGAGGCTACAGCTTCTATGCGAAGGTCACGTAATGGAGTCGTTTGACACTAAAACAATAGGCACTCCCTTCATATAGGTTACCAAATCACACTACCACCAATTTGGACAGTCAACTAAAGATAACTGAAGCCGAACTTTCTTAATACGCTAATATGAAAAATTGATATGCAAAAAGCACTCCTAAACACAATTAAGTATGTAATTTCTATAAAAAACTATTTCCCTCTATTTACAATTTATACATACCATGATATAGTATTAAGTGTACTACAACGAATAGTACACTTAATACATTGAAAATGGGTTGGTATTATGATTAATATTGATGCAAGAAGTAGTAAACCAATATTTGAGCAAGTGGTTGACAAAATTAAAGAGAACATAATGATGGGAGGGCTGAGTCCGGGAGACAAAATGCCTTCAATAAGGGAATTGTCAAAAATGCTTACAATTAATCCAAACACTGTCAGTAAGGCGTATGCAGAACTTGAACGTCAAAAGCTGATTGAAACCATATCGGGTAAAGGTACTTTTGTGTCGACAGATTATAAACCTAAGGTAGACGAAGACAGATTTCAGAAGCTCGTAAATGTTTTAAAAGATGCAATAGTTGAAGCCCATTGTATGGGAATCGACCAAAAACAGATGACTGAAATAATCAATGGAATATATAAGGATATTGAAAGGTAGTGAGGAGTATGATAAATGTTTGTGGGGTTTGCAAAGAAATAGAAGGCACTAAAATACTTAAAGATATAACACTGAATATCAAAGAAGGCACCATATTAGGACTTGTTGGCCCAAACGGTGCCGGTAAAACAACTCTCATTAAAATACTTACAGGAGTATGGCAAGAAGATTCGGGGATAGTTAAATATGCCGATATGCATGTATTTGACAACAAGGAAGTAAAAAAACGAATAGGGTATGTTCCTGACTTTTGTAACTACTATGAAAGCTTTAAAGTAAAAGAAATTATAGATTTTTATAAATTAGCCTATGACAAGTTTGACGAAAAAAGGTTTGATGAAATTATTAGTACTCTTCAAATTTCAAAAAACAAGAGAATATCAAGCCTCTCAAAGGGAAACAAAGCAAAGTTAATGCTAGCACTAAGTCTTTCAATATATCCCGATTTTCTTATACTAGACGAACCGACTTCCGGGCTTGATCCTGTAGCAAAGAGAAAGTTTGTTGAAATAATCCTTGATGAAGTATCAGCAAGAAAGACAACGGTTTTGATATCCACTCACAATCTCGCAGATGTGGAGCAAATATGCGACAGTATAGCAATTATAAATAGTGGAGAAATACAGTATGACGGTTCGGTTGATGATATAAAGCAAAAGATAACAAAGCTTCAAGTCATATTTAAAAACGGATTTACAAGGGAAGCCTTTGGAGAAGAAATACTTGAAGTTAAGAATGTGGGAAGTGTTTATTACATTATAGTTAAAGATTATTGTGAGAAATTTGATGAAAAATTGAGAGAACACGGAGCATCGATGGTAGAAGAAGTAGATTTGAGTCTTGAAGAAATATTTGTTTATTCATATGGCAAGGGGGTATAGAGATGAAATCAATAAATAAAGCGCTTATTTATAGAGATTGGAAATATACAAAGTGGTTTATACCAATAATTTTTGCTATTTTATTTTTTATGAATATACCGTTTATCATTAGTAAAAATTCCTATGCTGGTGTAACTGTATATGATTTCGGTTTCAATTTAGGGAGCTGGATAGTAGCGGGCGTGCTGTTAATTATGGTGTCTGTAATGTTTTCTTTCGATAGAAATCTATCAAGTTATTCCTTAGCGGCAAGCATGCCTTTTACTAGAAAAGAAATAATCCTAAGTAAATGGTCTGTAGGGGTATATAATATTTTAATTTCCTATTGTTCAATATATGTAATACTAAATATTATACTGATTGTAAACGACTGTTGGATGGAAAAAATAGGTTTCATAACATTCAGCATTACTTTTAACCTTATGTTTTTGCTATGTGTGTTTGGATTCTTTCTTATGATTCAAGCTATAAATGGGACAGTTTTTCTGGGTAGTTTTATTAGTGCATTGTTTATAGCAATCCCCTATAGTTTTGTACATATAATACATAATATATATAGCTTTTATCAGGGAAGGTACTTAGTTCCTTCGATTATAGTCAATACAAAAAAGGTTATGAATAGTATATTTGTTTTTATCACATATATTCTAAATATTAATCCTCTGATAGATGCCGATACAATGAAATATTTAAAACAAAATCCAATTGATGAACTAATGATTTACGTCAATTATGAATATCACTTTAAATATAGTGGATTGGCTTTTTACATGGTGTCATTAATAGTATTATTCAAGCTTTCTATTAAGCTTTTCAGCAAGTCAAAATTGGAGATAAACGGACGAATAACAACCGTTGAAGGAGTAAATAAAATATATAAAATAGTACTGGCTTATTATACCGGATATCTGTTTCATACTTTGTTTGCAGGGATATTTGATGGTGCGTTTTTCAGACTGGATTTAGTTGTTTTGTTTTATTTTGTGCTTCCTATTCCACTATACTTTCTTATGGGTAAGATTATAGTTAAATATAACCGGAGGTATGAGTAGGAAACCATATTTAAGACCAAAAAGAATTAATAGGAGATGACTAATATGAAAAAACTTGCTATTGTCTTAGCAATAATATATTTTATAGCAATTTCGGGTTCAGTTGTATATTCCTTGATTTCTGAAGATATGATTGATAATATTAAATCTGGAAATTTGGAAAAACTCGAACTTAAGTTACAAAGGGATAAAAGTGTAGAGGAGCTTTATATTGCATTATGCAGTGCAATTTATAATGAAAATATAAATGCAGTAAAGACCGTTTTAAAGTATATAAATGTTGATGATTTTGCGGCTAAAGGTTATACTGGTCTTTTTTTGGCAATTGAAGTGGGCAATCAAGATATTGTAAATTTGCTTATTGATAAAGGTGTAGATATTAATGATATAAACTACTATAAAGAGACAACAATTCAAAAAGCGCTGTCTGTGCATGAACACTCTATAGCTTCGACCCTTA
>JAEZUI010000071.1 GCA_023421115.1 Bacillota bacterium
TCTGAATAATGCCACACAAAACCGCTCTCACATGTAGTTTCATTTAATATTTATGCCGAAATGGCATATTTAAAAAAATCTTATTTTAAGATTTGATAAAGAAACATATTCATGAATTTACCGTGAATATTTTAATTCTAGTACTTTTTTTTTACTAAATTTATGATATAATAAAACATATTAAATTAAATAATAACTTATATATGTAAAACATCCAAAATATTTTCCATGCTTGCGTTGTTATATAATCTTATTGAAAATCCTTAGACATATTTAAAAATATTTACTAGTATACTCTATATGTTCACTTCATCATATTTACATAAAACACTCTTAAATTTTTTTTGAATTTACGACGAAAAACATTACTTATACTCGAATATATAATATAAGATTATATATATTTTAATGACTCAAAAATTTTTATATGAAAGGATGAGGCTTAAAGTATTAAATCACTTATGGGCACTTACCGTTGTCTAGATATTTCCTACTATTAAAAATGATACATTTTAATAGAATAGTATCATTACATAGAGTTTGTTATATCAATCAGCAAGTGTATGTGTCCGGTCAAAATCTTAAATTATTAAGAAAGAAGAAAGGGGAACAAAATATGAAACAAAGATTGAAGGTGATTTTTTCAACATTCATGTGTCTTACCTTCTTAATGAGCTTGTTTCCAGCAAGTGTTCAAGCAGGTCCTACGCTCACATCAAATGCAACAGGTAACTTTGATGGTTATGACTATGAATATTGGAAAGATAACGGAAATGGAACTATGACTCTCAATGGTGGAGGTACATTTAGTTGTTCTTGGAGTAATATCAATAATATATTATTCCGTACCGGAAAAAAACTAGGCTCCACCAAGACATACCAGCAATATGGAAATATAGTTTTGAATTACGCATGTAACTACCAGCCAAATGGAAATTCATATCTGTCTGTATATGGTTGGACGCAAAATCCGCTTGTGGAGTACTACATAATCGAAAGCTACGGCACTTGGAAGCCACCAGGAAGTAATAATCCAAAAGGAACAGTTAATATCGACGGTGGTACATATGAGATATATGAGACTACTAGAAACAACCAACCTTCCATAGAAGGCAACAAAACTTTCCAACAATATTGGAGTGTTCGTACACAAAAGCGTACAAGCGGAACTATATCTTGTCATGAGCACTTTAAGGCATGGGAAGCAAAAGGCATGAGAATGGGTAACTTATATGAAGTAACCATGGTTGTAGAGGGATATCAAAGTAGTGGTCAAGCTACTATGACAAAAATGGAGGTTACACTCGGTGGCTCAAATCCTACAAGTAACCCTACTAGTAACCCTACTAGTAATCCTGGTTATCCTACTGGTAACCCGTCATCCGACCAACCTCTTCGTGTCCTTGCAAAACAATTAAGGGATAAAGGCAGAGAGCTCTATGTCGGTTGTGCTGTTCCTTCAAATTTCAGTAGCAGTGATCAAAATATTGTTAAGACAGAGTTTGATATTATCACCTGTGAAAACGATATGAAAATTGGAACAATATCCCCTAGTCAAAACCAGTTCAACTACAGTGGTGGAGACAGGATAGTTAGTTTTGCCAAACAAAATAATATGCTAGTACATGGTCATGCTTTTGTATGGCATAAGTATAATCCAGGTTGGGTAGATGGTACAAAGTACATGATGGAAAGTTATATAAATACTGTCGGTAACCATTATAGAGGAAATGTATACGCATGGGATGTAGTAAACGAAGCGATTCACCGTGACGGTTCCTTCCGTATAAATTCTATTGGTTCTAGTGGACAGGACGGAGCCTCAGTATTTGGACAAAGACAGGGCAAGCAGTATATTGATGATGCCTTCATAGCTGCACGCAAAGTTGATCCAAATGCTAAATTAATCTATAATGATTATGATTTGATAGTAAGAGACGCAAAATTTGATGGTGTATATAATATGGTTAAAGATATGAAGAGCCGTAATATTCCTATCGATGGTGTTGGTTTCCAAGTTCACTTAGGAGCTGACTTCACTGAAGAAAGGGCTAGAGCCTTTGGAGAAAAAATGCAAAGGTTAGCTGACATAGGTGTTGAAAGTTATGTAACAGAAATGGATGTTGGTGCTCCAGATTCATCACAAAACGGCTTAAATAAACAAGCTGATATTTACAGATGGATAATGGAAGAAGTCGTAAAACAACCTTACTGTAGAGCTTTCCAAGTATGGGGTGTAAGAGACAGTCAATCATGGCGTATAAATCCAGACGCTCCTGAAGACAGAGCAATAGCACCATTGATTTTTAATGACAATGGTCAGAAAAAGCCAGCATATTACGCAATACAAAAAGTTTTAGCTGATGCTGTAAACAATATTGGAAAAACACCTACACCAACAGCTAAACCTACACCAACAAATCCGCCTTCAAATGTTATTGAAGGTGATACAAATGGTGACCGTACCTTCAATTCTCTTGATTTTGGAACTTTAAGACAGATCTTGTTAGGTATGAATGTTGATAAATATGCTTACTGGATGCAAGCCTCTGACTTAAATAAGGACGGAGAAGTTAATTCATTAGATTTTGGATTAATGAGAATGAGACTTCTTGGACAAATTTAGTTTTTGATGGTTTTTTAAGAATAAACTTGTGTTTTAATCAATAATATTTTCGCCTCTTTCAATTCTTTGAAAGGGGCGATATTTTTATAAGCAAATTCGACTTTACAGTTAAAGGTTGTTTTAAACCGGAGCACGCTATGCAGTTGCATTGATTAGCATGCCACCCATTAATCGATATCGATTTGTTAATCATTTGTTGATTTTTAGATGTAATATTTCACTGCGGTTATCTACAAGCCCAAGTCGTTGCTTTCCATCATCCTTAATTGCCGACGCTTTTAATGGCCTTTAGGTTTTGTTATAGGCTTTTTAAACTTCGAATTGCCTATCCTCTTTAACTGAAAACATCTGTTAATTAAAGAGATAATTACTTAGACTTCAGGATTTTTTGCACTTGAAATATTTTTTAGTATTTCTTCATATTTGTCAATTGCTCCAATTATATTTAGGTCTTCATATAGTTTATCCGCTTCAAGAATTTTGTCATTTACTTTTTCCATGCCATATAACCTTACAATATTCGCAATAATATCTTCACCAACTGCAATAATATTATTGTTGCCGCTAACTGTAAGACCATCGATGCTGTTATTATTCACCGAAACGGTATTTAGCTCCTCATCCCAATTAACATCAGAATCTAAAACCAATTCTATCAATTCTGATGATGTAAAAATCCTTCCGTCGGTAACGATAACGTCTTCTTTTATATCTTTACCTTCAACAGTTATCTTTCCAGTATCAACAAAAAAAACAACCGTCTTATCAGCTTTAATAAAAGAAGTATTTGATTATTTCTATAGTTAAGGAACGATTAAAATATAAGTTCCAACTCAGGGATAACGATAAAACTTGATTTGATTATCTTGTTACAATATGAGAATAGTAAGTTATTTTTTCGTTATCCCTAAGTGCGATACTTAATTTTGCAATCATCCACCCTCTTTACAATAAAGTAAAGTGATATTATAATAAAGCATGTCGAACACACGTTCAAATTATTTCAAATGCAATTAAAACTTCTTCTATTGAAATAGCATAATGAGAAAGGAATCAACACAGATGCCAACTAATAAAACACACATAATTACAGGCTCAGGAGTAGGGGCAATAATAGCAGTTGCTTTAAATTTACCGGTCGTCCCGATACTTATAGGTGCAACTCTAGGAACGGGAATACCTGACATAGATAGCGAGAAATCCACTATTAGTCGAAAGCTACTTTTGTTTAAAAATCGAACAACTTTGAAAATTACATATTTTATTATAGGTCTTGCTGCAATTATGTACGGTCAAATCAGTATTAAATTAATTGGTGTGTTCTTAATACTTGCAGCAATCTCAGGGCATAGAAAGTTTACCCATAGTATCTTAGGCTTTTTGAGTTTTTGCTGCATATGCCTTTATGCCCTAAATTCTCATTCAGGCATAATTAAATATTCAGTTCTTGGTTTGATTACAGGTTATGCGACTCATATCCTGACGGACAGCTTTAGCAATCACGGGATCGAACTATTATGGCCTTTATATGAAAAAAACTTCGGTCTAAGGCTAATAAGCACCGGAAGAATGTCCGAACATATTTTCTTAGCCATTTCATCTTTTATAATATATATATTGCTCAATCACTTTTTGCATATAAAAGGTAGTATGATTTGGTTTTAGTAACTTTAGCAATCCACCTATCTATTAGACATAATAGGCCATTTGATTTTAAGCCCCTTATAAAGAATAAGACATTTTTGTATACAATATATTGCAGTATACAAAAACGTCTTATATTTTCTTTCTTATTTTACCGGTAAAAAACATAATTATAGGTATTGCAATCCCTAATGCTATATTAATAGGTATTGCAATATTTTCAGAAAACTTTTCCATTTCGAAAGAATTTTTTGCGAAGTAGTTCGAAAATATAAATATAAAAATCAAATGTATATTTATAAATGGTTTTGTATCTGATAGTTTAAATAACTTCTCTAAAATATGCAAACTACAAATAATAAAAAAGCTTATAAGAACAAAATCAGATAACACCCAGAATGCAACTACAATAGATTCAAATTTCTCTATAACATCAAGTATAGATATTTGTTTTACTGCAATCAGAAAAGGTACTTGAGTTCGCTGAACAACAGAATAGCTAAAAATACCAAGAGGTACAGCAACTACTATTGTCATCGCAATAAATAAAAATAATGCTAGTGAAATCCCTATCTTTTTAATATCCTCCTTATTATTAATTCTATCACCGATAATAAAAACAAAAGTAAAGTAAGCAAGAATACCCATAGCTCCAATACTGCCACTAAATATTGGCAATATACTTCTGTAAGTTATTGGAGTAAGAAATCCAATTTTAACGTTAGGCAACATTAAAATAACAAGTAAGTAAAAAATCACTATAATTACTGGAAGAATCATTTCATTAAATCTTGCAAGAGTTATAAGCCCGTTTCTTATTGTATAAGCAATCACAAAAAGTATAAGAGCTATGAATATGTTAATATTTACATCAGGATAAATAGATACTAAAAATCGTATAGAAAAATATCGGACATAAAGCGCTGTTAGTATAACAAGCCAAATAAGATATATAGATGAAATTATTTTTCCTATAAGCACACCGCTTATTTCACTATATATATCCATTAACGAACTACTTTTGTATTTTCTACAAAACACTTGCCAAATAAAAGCAATTAGAATAAGCATAACGACAGCTGAGAATGGTACAAGCCAAGCAGCCTCCTTAGCTCTTTTACCTGCATAAATAGGCAACAATCTAACTATAGGAGTAAAACATATGGTTAAAAATAAAAACGCTGCTTGTCTTATTGAGATTTTTTTACTATCAGCTAACAATGTAATCTTCCCCCTAACTAAAATTCTTGTCCAAGTATGCTTAATATTCTCTGCGCAAAGCTCTCCTCATATGGATGAGAAAAATAATAATAGCCTAAAGAAAAGGTAAGTACAGAGATAACAATAAAGACAATGATTTCTCTATTTTGCTTTCTTTTTACCATAAGCCTTATTTCGAAAACACTAACTATAAATATTAGTATCGCCAAATATATCATTCGCCTCCACCAGCCTCGTTAAATCTTGGTTCTCTAATGTTATAAGTCCTATTGATTTTTGACTCCACGACTACTGAATATTTAATATCCGGATATATTTCCATCCAACTCTTGCTATAAAACTCCTCCCATTTGATGGGGTATTTATGTTGAACTGCATATAGTGTCCCAAAGAACTCCAACCCTTCTTTTTGTCCGTACTTGATAACACTTTCAATTTCCTCTTTTATAAGCTGTGCTTGCTGTTTTTCAAGATATTCTATTACTTCCCCTGTAAATATATTTTCTGTTGATGATATTTCAGCTATATTACTAGAGGCTTTAACCTTAATATTAACCTTCAGTTTTCCATTTACAATCTGAGGATAAAATTTTGTTTTACTATCAATTATTTCAAGAGATATATTATTCGCCTTTGGACTTTTTACAACAATAACACCTGAATTTATTGCATTCCTTAACCAGTTTAAACCTCTCCCCATTTCATCGTCTATATAATCAGCTAGTTTATCTCCTTTGAATATCCCAAATCCGCCTAAAACAAGATCTTTTTTCTCAGTTTTTTCATTTTCATATTCAGTATACGTTCCGAGTCTTATACATGGTAGGTAGAGCGACAAATATTCATTGTCAAGAATATACATTACTTCTATGAGTTTAACCGGAACAGATATCGATTGTCCCCACTGGTTTTCTATAACGCCTTCTAGTCTGTCAAAAATGAATTTATCTTGAACATTCACTTGTTTAATGATTTCTTGTGCATTACCTCCGTGAACAATAAAAACTTTTAAATTTAGTCTAACCTCAGGATCGCGGCTAAAAAAATCTATATATTTGTACAATCCTTCCCTTGCAGCTTCTTCACCGATAATAACGTATTCAAGATGCCCCCAAAAAGGTCTCTTATCCATGTGTCCCCAGAAGCTACGTACTGCATCAAATACAGTATCTCCTTCAGCAAACAGTATTTCAGATTCCTTTTGCTGCCCACTTCCCCCACTAGCTTTCATGCTTTGGGTTGCAATAGTCAAACGTACCTGTTTATCGTTATTAGGAGATTTATCGACACCAACTGCCCTTATAAACTCTATTCTCTTTATTTCTGTTCTACCTATAAAATTTATATTGCAGCCCACCTGAGTCATCAAAACTAAAATTGTTGTAATAAAACAAAAAAACTTTTTCTGTTTATACACTATCAATTCCCCTGTCTTTTTTTATTCGTAGTTTTTAATTCTATTGGGCGTTTATATTGAACAGAAAATGGAAACCTAAATATAGAATCCTGCATTTCTTTGTTTTCCTCTCCAACAAAAGGTGACATATACGGAACACCATACACCTCCATTTTAGAAAGGTGATGCAATAATATTATCCCACCTAGACTTAATCCAAAAAGACCGATAACGCTACTCGTTATAACAAAAACAAACCTCCAGACCCTTAAGGCATTTGAAAAATCTTGATTTGGCATAGCAAAGCTTGAAATAGCTGTTATAGCAATAATTACGACTACTGCTGGTGAGACAAGCCTTGCTTCAACCGCTGCTTGTCCAACTACCACCGCTCCAACAATTGATACTGCCTGCCCTATCGTCTTCGGAAGCCTCAACCCTGCTTCAACTAAAACTTCAAAAGCCACCAACATAAAAATGACTTCAACAAACGATGGAAATGGAACTCCTTCTTTTGAAGCAGTTATTGCAAGGGCAAGCCATGTGGGTATCATTTCATGATGAAAGGTTGTTACCGAAACATAAAATCCCGGTAAAAGTAAAGTAACCAATACAAGGGTAAAACGTATAAACCTTATCACTGAACTTACTATAAAGTTTTGAGAATAATCTTCAGGTGCCTGCAAAAAAGCTTCAAATGTGCCAGGGACAATATAAGCCACCGGAAGCTCCTCTATTATTATTCCTACACGTCCCTCAACCACATTAGCACAAAATTTATCAGGTCGCTCAGTATAGATTACCTGTGGAAAGGGTGAATACTTATTATCAACGATACTTTCTTCAATTATGCCTGCACTTAGTACACTATCGGTACTGATACTATTGAGTCTTTTTCTTAACTCTTCAACAATATGCCTATTTGTAATACCTTTAATATATACAATAGCAATCTTTGTCAAAGATTGCTTGCCAACTTTTGTTTCTTCAATCACTAGGTTATGTGTCTTTATTTTTCTTCTTATCGTTGCCGTATTTGTTCTAAAATTTTCAACGAATGAATCTTTTGCACCTTTAAATACATTCTCACCTGTTGGTTCAGAAATTGTCCGTTTCTCAAATCCCTTTGCTTCGAAGGTAATAGCCTTTTTTGCCTGATCAAAAACAAACGCAACCGAGCCATCAATAATATCATTAATACACTCCGACAACTCACCTCTAGTCTTTTGAAATACATGATAAAGAGTTCCGTGTTCTATCTTTTCAATAACCTTATCTATATTTTTACTTTTACTAAGATTCACTTCTTGCATCATTGGTTTAAGTATATTGTCATCAACATTCTTCCGATCTATCAGCCCATCAATGAATATCATTGTAACTAGTAAATCTTTCTGTTCGTTTATGTAAAGTTTACGAAATACCACATCATCATTACCTTTTAGTATTGAATAAATATTAGCTGTGGTTAGCTCTATTTCAGGATCAACAAGTTCTTCGCTAAAAGTAAATGCTTTTTTTTTGCTTTCTTGTTTTATATTTTGCTTTTTTCCTCGCTTAATAAACATAGAATTTCTCCATTACATTTTTTAATATTATTATCCATAAGTGTACAAATTATACTATACGGTAACAAGTCAGCAGCAACATCTATATAAAATTTCATTTAGAAAATGTTTAGTTTATTCAATCAACATGATATAATTATCTTATGATATATATAAGATGATTTTAAAAGCAATCGGTCAATTGTCCTTCAAAGGTTTTGATTTGTCGGGATTTGTGACCTAAATACTGTATAGGTTGCTTTTTGAAGTGGTCTAAATGTGTCATAAACTTTAAATTTAAGTTGGCTTTAAATTATAGATAAATACTTAGCTACTTATTTTAGTAAGTTAAGTTGAGGTTTTTGTTATAAAGTATTTCTAGAAATATACTTTATATATAATTTGTTTTTTATAAGGGGAGAGTTAAATGAGGAGAAGGAAAAGCGTTTTAGTACTGCTAATAATCTTATTAGTGGTAGGAATTAACTACGTATTAATGACTAGTAAGCCTGTGACAGAAATCATTAATGCAAAAGACTATTTTCTAGGAATTGACATTATAAGTGTTGCTATTATTATTACTATAGCAGTGAAAATTATAGAAAAAATCCTTTCTAGATTTATCTTTAAGTCGAATTTTCCATATAAACCGAAAGCTTTTTGGTTAATTAGTTTATCTTTTATTTTATCAGGTTTGTTAATCATATGTATTTATCTAGTTGAAGAATACGTTCCAGTATATAAACTGAATTATTTTTACATAAACTTAGTATTTCAACTTTTCATATCATTAATTGCGTCCGCAATTGTATATGAAATATATAATTTTTGTTCATCTTTTTCTCTAAAAATTTCATTATTACTCATCGAACTAGCTAATAAACTATTCGATATGAACAAAGTTGAATTAGCGTTAGCTGTTTATATTAGATTAAGCAAAAGCACTACTCTTTCTAATATTCCGGTTGTTTATGCAAAAATAAAGCTAGGAATGTCAAAATGCTATTACGAATTATCAAAAAAATCTTCAAAAAGATCCTTCCTCCAAAAAGCAATTAAGGAATTGGAGGACATATCAAAAATCAGATCACTCGGAAAACACCTTGGCATTATTAAAACAAATCTTGGAGATTTGTACTGTGAGTACTATGAAATAGATAACAAAACAAATCACCTCAGCACCTCACTTTCTCTATATGAAAATGCAATGAATTACTTTAACAAAGATGAAAATTTTGAAATTTATATGGAAATCTTAAATAAAGCCGACAAAATAAAATCAAGGTTGTCAGCACTAAGCTTCAGTTAGTTGGAATACAATGGCAAAAGTATTAGTCATTAAATCCAGTACTTTTTTCCATTATGATATTTTTCTTAATTTCTATTGTCTTTTGTTTTATATATTTACACCTATTAATTTTATTTCCAATATATGACGATATTTGATATTGAGAAATATTTATAAATCCAGTTCACAAATATCATACAATCCATTTGATTTCAAAGTACAAAATAGTGAAGGTCAGATTACCGATCAATCCTTTACTACTATTAATCACATCTTTTCAATTTTCAATCAGGTGAGTTAGCCCCAGGAGTTAAAGTAACAAATCAAGAATTGTATCTGTTTGGTATCATTGCTAAAGTCAATATATATCTTTTCATCTTATTCAAAAATTATAAATAGCTACCCCATTTTATATTAACTACAACGGGGTAGCTACTTTCATAAAAGTTTTATAAAACTTATAGTAGTTTTCTTACTTAAATTAACATTAGTCTATATCAACAAATAACCGTAATACTACCTTTCAGGATATAGAAGTTCTACTTCTTTAGACTTTCATTAGTAGTAGGTACTTCCATAATTAGCCTTTCTTTAGGAATTTTCACGACATTTGAATTCGGTGTAGGACTTGGGCTCGGTGTAGAATTTGTTATGGCAATACCTAAACCTTTGCATACCTTTATAAAATCTTCTACTGCTTTTTTATTGTTAGTAGTGAAATTCATATAAAGAAAATTACCTTGGGTGTACAATTGGGATATTTTGAAATACTCATGATATAACAAGTTCAGTCTTATTTTTCCATCACATGGTATATTGATGTTTATATTTTCTTCTATAACTTCAGCTATTGACTGTACATCGACCCCAGCATCTGTGAAAATATAATCTAGATTTTTTTGCTCTAATGAAATATTACTTGCTTTTACTTTTTTAAAGACTAAAGAATTGTCTTTAGAGTCAAAATAATAATCTAATTTAAATTCGAAACTAGCGGTTTTATCAAGTCTAGTAAACATTGTGCCTAATAAAAATTTTTCATACCTTCTTACTCTGACTTCAGTGCTAAAGTATATAGCATCTAGAGTCACTTTTTTTAACTTTAAACTAGTAATGTGCACTTTATTATAGTTGGTATCTTTTACTGGATAATTGATGTTCTTTAGATTATCATTTAATTTTTCGAAATTTAGCCCCAACTTCACAGTGGAATTGGTGGAACCTATATTGTAAGAGGCATTATGGTATTTTCCTGGGTATCTGAGAATATCAATTAAGTCGAGAAATCCTGAATCACTAGAAGCCGCATATCCCATTTCTCCAAAACTAAACACGCATGCTAATAGTGTAGCAATGCACAAAAAATTAATTACTTTTCTTCTCATTTTTCATTCCTCCTAATAATATATAATATAAATACTGCTACCTCTGTCCTCCTTTCTTTGATAGTTTCAAATTGTAAATGTACTTTTATTAAGGACAACTTAATTTCTCATATTGATATGACTTCGCAACTTTCTAAACAGAACGAACTCTCCATTAATGCTTAATTTTGTAATCACCAAATCCATAGCGTAAAAATTTGAATTTCCCCTGTTTACATGTCCGCTGCATAATAAATTGCCCGATTTGTCTTGAAAAATGTAATTAATCCGACCTTCGGCATTGTCTTCATAAGAATATTTCCATATCTGTTCTCCAGTTTTACTGTAACAGAAAACATATCCCTGCTTTAATGACGGTTCATCCCATGGAAACGTTGCAGATACACCGAATACTATGTTTCCGTTGTTTAGCAGGGTTATTTCTGTTGTAGACCCCCCGGGTTCTTCGAAAGAAAAATCGAGTTTAGGCTTTGTGTTTATATCGTACAATAATCTCCAAACTATTGTCTCGGTATTTTGAGGTAATTTATTTTCTTCACAACCTTTTATTGCAAGTAATAAGCTGAAAAACAAAATGAAAAAATCATTCATTATAATTGTATATTATGTTACCTATCTTATTTTCTGCCCATTCAGCCATTGGTTCCGGAATCTTCTCCGCATAGTTTTTATCATTGGTATAGTAATATATCCCTTCATCTCCAATAATAGCTGCATATATATGTTTAGAAGAAATAATATATGAGCAGCATCCATATGCTCCTCTCAAGTAGGAATTGCCGGCCTTCACTTTTTCTCCATCCATAATTACTTCAGAATAACCTACATAAGATGTATAAGATATAAAATCACTATATTTATCACCAACCAGCTTTTTGAATAATTTATCTTGCTCCTCAGTTTGTACAATTCCAACTTCCAATGCTGTAGGCATAGCAATTTCTATATCTCCCAATACATAATCCGAGTCAAACGCCACTCCCATACCACACATATAATCATACATATTTGAATTCAATTTTAGTAAATCATCTTCAATCTTGAACTCGAAAAAAACATTCTCATTCTTTTCATCATAAGTAGTATCCTTAAATACAGTTTTCGCAGAGCCATTGTTTACAATCCCAAAGCTCCTTCCTACGATTTTCCCTCTTTTATCTGTATCTTCAGTAAGAGAAATGGTTTTGAATTCTTTCATTTCATTAAAATCATCAATATAACCTTCCAGCTTTATATTGGTTTTATATTGGTCATAATAATAAACTCCGGAAACCTTATCGTCTGAAACTTCAATCTTTGCATGTATCTTTGAATCGCCAATAGTACCTGCAAACCAGTTTTTATCGACAGTTGGCTGATAAGAATCTGATATCGGCATTTGAGTTGCCGTCTGTATGATAGGTTCCTGTGTTTTTGTGACTTGTTCTTTATTTTCAGCTGTTGAAACAGGTTCAACAGTACCTGTATCCGGTTCCTTCTGTATATTTGGTGTAGAACACCCAGCTAACATTAGTGTTATAAGCATTGTGATTGCTACTTTCTTCATGAATAAGCTCCTTATAATTTCTTTTTGCAACCTTCCATTAAAGCTAATTATATACTATAAAATTCACTTTTTCGATAACTAGTTTGCATAGATAATAATGTTTGCACCTTTGAAATCTGATATGTGCCACTTTTCATTTGCCTTTGTTAATATGAATTCTATGTCTTCATCCTCAATAGTTGCAGTAACTGTTGCCGAGTCCCCATTTTCTTTTACATTAAAATCAATATTTTCAAGTTGTAAAGCTTCGAACCAGGCATATTCTTTTTCAAAACTTAATTTCTTATTTGAAACATTTAATTCGCTTAGTCTTTTTGAAAGTTCATCACACTTCTCTTCATAGTTATTCAGTATGCTTAATTTTAAAAACTGAGAAACAACAGCTTCAGGTTTTTCCGGATAATTATCAAGGTTTATACTTGTTGATTGTAATTTGAAATCTTGACCGTCCCAATCATAAAATCTTGATACATAATAATAAAGAACATCATAACTATACCTATTTTGAACAAAACCATCGTAATATCCATCCTCATCGAGGTCCACCAAGTAGTCTTCACCAGCGCCAGTTGCCGATGCACTATATGCTATTTGTTTGATGGCATCATTATCAATTTCATACAATGCAAAACCTGATAATTTATACCAATTTGTCAGATCCGTCTTTATGTACTTTTTATTTTCACCTTTTAATTTAATTAATTCAACTCCAGATGTTGCATAGCCATACCCATCTGTCTTTCCAAGCTCTTGTATTGAATTGCCGTCTTCTCTTAATATAAAAGTTATCAGCCCACCTCCATCGAAAACAATCACTATTTCTTGCTTACCATCTAAATCGATATCATCCTTTATAAACTCTTCGACTTTGTCATTTATTCCAAGAAAATTCGAGTATTTTTTATATTCGGCTTGTTCTTCAACAGCAGGTGTATATGTAGTTTGTTCAGGAACAGATTCCTTTTCAATACGTTTATTAAACCATCTCTCTAATTTTGACTCGTCGACAATTTTTATACTAGATATTATCTTTTGAACACTATCAGCCATATCGTAATACTCAGAAGGATTGCTATCTCTCACTTCATCTGTCTGGGCATAACCCAACTCGAAACCGTAAGAAATTATCATCACCCAGTCATCAACTGTTTTTATTTCTGATTTCAATCCCACATCAGGAGTTTCACTTCCTATCTTACCACTTACTGTTATGGCAAAAAATGATAGTACTTTTTCTCCTGTGTAATTAACCATTATTACGTAATCATCTTTATGAATTTTATATTTGCTAGAATCCCATGTGTCAGGTATCTGTAGCGATAGTCCCGTATCAGGAATTTGAATTTCCTTCATTTGCTCAGCAACTAAATTCTCTTTTTCTGATTCAACTTCATTTATTTTAGCAACATCTGCCGTATCTTTATCTTCTACCGGATTTGAATTATTTGCAGAACACCCAGTCAAAATAAAACCAATCAATAATGCAATCAATATTCTCTTCATCTACTTATCCTCACTCTAATATTGTTAACTATTGAATTCTTATCAAGGAAGAAACATGGATAAACTAATTAAAATACAACACATTTAATATGATTATACTTTTTTAAGGTAATAAAAAATAGGTATGCTCCCCCTTTGCATTTGAACTTTTTATACGCTAAACTTTTACATCCTTTATAAGAAAACTTTATACTTTAAGTATATTATAGTATTCTTAATAAGAAAAGTCTCTAAATAACACTTCAATTTCACTTTCGTTTTCAATTTTACCATCGCTTACGAATTTTTCAACTTCTATAGTTCCATCAGCCAAAAATTCTATTTCCCATCTTTGTCCGGGCACAGAAACCTCAACTAAAATACCGTCTCTTATCTTGTTAAGACGATAATAGATTCTTCTATCTTCCAACTTGTCTAAAAAATCAATTAATTTTTTCAATGTATTCATATTTAACCCCTATCTAAATATCATCTGCCAATATGTAAAACAAGATCGCATGTAATTTTTGAGTCTAGTGCTATCAAGTAATGCTCATGACTTTTTTATCAATTTCATTCAGTTTAAACTTTTGCTCTCAAACCACTATAAATTCCAATCAAAGCAATTGCATGTATAGCTACAGATAGAATGTCTGTAAATGCTAAAGCAATCAACATATCTAAAGCATATAACACCATTCCTACGATAAAACTCCATTGATGTCTCTTATTTGCAAAGTACCGGAAAACAACAAATCCCCCAACTACAAAAACATTAAATATAATTGCAGTAAACATAACAATTGTATTAATCTCAGGTGTATTCTTAACAATCTCAAGAGCAATTAAGTCTACAATCTGTAATATATAAAGCCCCGCAAAGAAGCTCCAATTACTTCCGGATAAAATACTGATTGCATTTATTATCGAAAGCCCTGCAATCTAATAGAACAAATTGACTCCGTTCTTTAAAGTTTGCTCGGCTCTAAAAATCTCATTTTCATATATTGCATTGACTTGACTTTTAGCCATTGGATTATTTACTAAGACATCATCTTCTGTCACACTGGTAAAGTTAATTATTCTACCGGTTGTAACATAAACTTTCAATTGATTTTCATCAGGAGCATACCTAATTAAGTCTTCAATAAACTTAGATTTTTTACCAACAGAAAAAGGTATCAAAATTGGGTTTGCATAACCTTTAGTAAATACACTTATGCACTGAAAAAATATTAAATTAATCGGCTTTATACTATAAATAGCTCTTGGTTTTTGATCCTTAATAATAAATCCATTCTCGCTTATTTTTAAAGGACTAATTAATACAATAATGAGTGTAACTACAGCTATTGTAATCAATCCACCAAAAGCCATTCCAATAAAAGCACCCCAAGTTGAGCTTACTAGCATTACTATTGCTGTTGTAATCCCCCATATAGAATACAAAAGTAGCAACATTCTTACAAATGAAATATATTATTTTTTCTCATACATACAAACTGACCTCCAGTAAAACATTTGACTATATATAACTTAAATTTCTATTCTACCCATTTTGATTTAGGTCTTCATATTCCCTTTCTTCATCAAGTATATAGTATTCTACATGACATATTTTATCAAGTATACATTTATTATCATTATAAAGCAAAAAAGTATCTATCATCAAGAAAATATATCTATCAGTCATTTCAAGATTTCTAAAGATATGGTTTATAACAGGCATCTCATTTCCTGACAAAATACGGTAAATAATTTAGATGTACTTAGATTTACCAGATTTCGAGTAAGTTTTTGATTGGATTAATTGAGTATAACGAAGATATTGATATATGGTGCTCTGAAATATAAGAAATAAAGTCCACCTCATGATGCACTTCAACATCGGGAGATGGACTTATCTATCATTTCATAGATAACGTATTTACTAATTTTGCACTCTATATAAAAAGTGTATAGTTTTTATTTTCACCTGACTCGAACTATTTCATAGTCAGTTTTGAATTATTTATCCCAAGAGTTGCCATTAAATGTGCAATTCTCGAATTTTACTGCCTCTTCATTATCCATTAAATAATCACATACATTATTACTAAATTCAGTTTCTTTTACCAAGATACTGCTCTCACTGTTTTCATCAAAACTTAGTGTTGAAAAAACACATGTCTCTCCATACTCTTCTCCACTAGCATGCGAATTATTCGATATTTTACACTTATTCACAACAACTTCCGATTTGCCATTTACATCCATAAAGTTCCATCTAAAATGATTATTGTCACTCATTTCGCATTCTTCAATCAAAACATCTTTAGAATTCGATACAAAAATAATATTGCTATAAGCTTCATGATTTGAAATCTTGCTCTTCATTAAATTTATATCTTCCGAGTCATATATTTGCACTGCACGTAATGAACAATGATTTATATTTGAGTTTGTCATATCCAGCCGTTTAACACGAAGCAAATCTAACCCAATACTTCCACATCCGTAAAGTTCACAATTGTTAATTTTAATATCCGTACTGTCTTTAAAGCTTAGTACTCCCTCATCACAGATATATTCTGCAGGAGTGTGTCCAGCAGTGATATTCCTGATAGTTACATTATTTACAGATACAAATCTCATTATCTCTGCGAATCGAGGTTTTACCACTATTTCCGTTTTACCTTCACTTGAACCTTCTATAATTAAATTACTTATATTCTTAATATTTAATTCTTTCCCGTCAGGAACACTTTCCCATGTTACACCATTTTGTAACTCAATATCTTCGCTTACACTTGACAAGTCATAGATTCCTGGCTCGAAAATAATCTTTTTATTTGAGCCAATAGCTTTTACAAAATCTTCAGCTGTATCAACAACAACTTCATCAAGCCTTTGTCCTATATATACACTATTACTTTTTTCATCCCAAGATACCTGTTTGTCTAATGCCTCAGAAACAGCCCTCACAGGCAGATATGTTGTACCATCATATATAAACGGTTCAACTATTTTTCCATTTCCATCCTTTGGAGTAATTTTATCACCGTCAACATAGATCTTAATTCCATTATAAAATGCTGTAATATTCTTTCCAACAGGAGATGCATAAACTGCTGATGATACCAATACTGTAGTTATAACCCCTGCAACAAAACACTTGATTTCTTTTTTCATAACCTCAAACCCTCCATATTAATTTCTTCGTAATTATACACCAAATAATGTTAATACTATCACATTTTTTTTCTTTTTCCACATATTTATGTATATAGTCAATTGCAAAAATCAACTTGACCACCCGTTCAACGGGTGGTTTGATAGTAGCCCTATAAGGGCATGTTACTGGCAACGCCTAAAGGCGTGGTTTCACCAGCAGTTTTTCACTTGCAACCCCTAAAGGGGTTCTATTTGCCTACCCTATCTTCTATTATGTCAGCCTCTTCTTGTTGTTTGATGTAATTTGCTATTACATCTTTATCTATGCCAATTGTGGTAACAAAATAGCCTTTAGCCCAAAAATGTCTGCCTTGCCCTTTTCTTAGCTCTGGAAACTTATCAAATATCATCAAGGCACTTTTACCTTTTAAATAACCCATAAATCCGGATACACTTTCTTTTGGTGGAATTCTGACATACATATGTACATGATCTATACTAAAGCTTCCCTCCACTAATTCGACATTCTTGTATTCACATAATGTTCTTAATATAGTTCCAATCTCTTTTCTACGTTCCTTAAACATAATTTTTCTACGATATTTGGGAATAAATATAATATGATAGCTGCATTCCCATCTCGTATGTGATAAACTATTCATATCCGATGTCCTCCTATGCTTTTGATTTTGGCTGGCGAAACCAATTTCATTTTAGCATAGGAGGACTATTTATCATCACTCACGGCTCTTCCTGTTCTGTTCTCACCCGCATAGCGGGTGGCTTAATGTTTGAGTTAATTCCACCCAATGATATCCAACAGCGGATTTTAGCCGTGTAAATTTAATTAAGATTTATATATAAACTTGATTAAATCCAACAATAATTATTTATAATGGGCGTCTTTAGCGTTTTAAGCCCAGATTTTATTTTTGTGAATTCTAGCTCGTCCGGCAATTAGGACGATCCATTTATGGCGATAGGGGGTGAATGCTTGTTTTCTAAATCTACATCGTTTGCTGATTAATAATATCTTCGCTATCAGCCATAGCCTGAAGTGTCATGCTAAGCAGTTTATCAAGATCCCATCCTAGCTGATTGGCGCCACGCTCAATTACTTCTCTTGAGCAACCGGCCGCAAAGCCTTTACTCTTATATTTCTTTTTAAGAGATTTTAGCTCCATGTCCTTAGTACTTTTTGAAGGACGCATAAGAGCTGCTGCCCAGATAAGTCCTGTTAACTCGTCAATAGCAAAGAGTACTTCCTCCATCTCATGCTCAGGAGCAACATCAATTGTAGTTCCACATCCTACAGTAATTCCATATCCATGAGAAACAACACTATGTATAATATCTTCACCGACACCACCTTCACGTAAAAGTTCCGGTGCCTTAATGCAGTGTTCCTCCGAGTATAATTCAAAGTCGATATCATGTAGTAATCCAACTATTCCCCAATATTCTGCTTCATCCCCATATCCTAATTCTTTTGCAAACCACTTCATAACAGCCTCAACTGTTAGTGCATGCTGAATATGAAATGGATCTTCGTTATACTTTTTTAATAAATTAAATGCCTCATCTCTTTTTATATGTTCCATCACGAAGCCTCCTTAGTGAAAATTTGATTACCTTTGGTTTATCAACCCTTATTTCTCAACCATTGTACCACTATTTAGCAATACGTAACATACTATATTTTGTCTGCACTATTAACCATAAAAGAATCACCATTATATTTTGGCCTGGCGTTTCATGCCACTCACTTCCTTCGACTTGGAATAATATTGATATATCATAAATAGCTAGAGTTGACTATAAAAAATATGTTAGTTAGTAAAATGTTAGTAAAAACTATCAAAAACAAAAAACAAGGATTTCAGCTAATCGCTGAAACCCTTGTTTTGTTTGGTGCCGAAGGTCGGACTCGAACCGACACGATATCACTACCGCTGGATTTTGAGTCCAGTGCGTCTGCCAGTTTCACCACTTCGGCCTATTGCCTGATTATAATAACACATACCTCAAAACAAATCAATACTTTTCTCAAAATTTTTTTTGGTAAATTTCTTCTAAAATAAATTTAAAAAAAGTATTGACATTCAATATCCTAACTCTTATAATGGTTAAGTGTTCAGGAAATCATGCGCTATTAGCTCAGTTGGTAGAGCAACTGACTCTTAATCAGTGGGCCCTGGGTTCGAATCCCCGATGGCGCACCAACAAAACAAAAGCTTCCAAGGTTTTAAAGCCTTAGAAGCTTTTATGTTTTACACCAATTTTACACCATTTTTGAGAATACACCTTTTAATTTGTTAATCGCCTCTTTTTTCTTTTCAGGAAGAACATGAGAATATGTATCAGCTATTAATGTATATGTGCTATGCCCCAACAACTCCTGCATAACCTTTAATTCAATCCCCTGTTCTAATCCCCTGGTTGCAAATGAATGGCGCTTATGTAGAGTCAAATATTATGGGGAGTGAATACAGATTTACCGCATTTCATGCTACTTTTTTTACTGACTCACTCCCCATAATAAATTTGATAGGATTATGAACGGTAAACTTACTTGCAGAAATCACTTAACCATTGCATCAGATCTCCATCTTCTTCCCAACGTGGAATTTCATCAGGGATTAAATCTAAATATGCATTTTCGATAGCCTTCCGTTTCATTTCACTATCTGCCCTCGCGTACACCTCAGTCGTAGAACAATCCACATGCCCAAGGAAATCACATATATAAATCAAATTTACGCCAGACTGAAGCAAGTGCATACTTTTTGAGTGGCGCAGGACATGAGGTGTGACTGGAAATTTAACCTGAAATTCTGGATTGTTCTTTGCCATTTTCACATATTTATTCAGTATATAAGAAATTCCCCAACACGAAAGCTGTTGTTGCTTTTGATTAACAAACAAATAATTATCACTTTTAGCTATTCCGGCATGATATTTCTTCTTATCTAAATAGGTCTTCATCAAATTTGCAGTTCTGCCAATGATCGGAACAGTCCGAATCTTATTCCCTTTACCGTGAAGTGTGACAACAGCCGGAGTAGTAAGTCGGACATCCTTTACTTTAATATCCACCAATTCCTGTACCCTGGCACCAGTATCATAAAGAACTGAAAGCAATACCATATCACGATACCCTTCATAACTAGACGAATCAGGTTGTGCCAGCAGTATCTGTGTTTCATCACCAGTCAGATATGCAACCATTGCCTTTGTATGCTTCTTAATCGGTATGGACAGGATCTTCTGAATTTCATGTGTGTTTTCTGGTGATTCTTTCTGGACATAATGGAAGAAGGAATGAATTACAGGTCAGCCGTCAGACGGAGGTAATACTGTGTTTCTCTGAAATCAGAATGCCCCATAAAGGCGGCAAGATAAGGGAGCATGTTTGTCAACTCATTTCCATTTAGTACCCACTTCTTTAAGCATTTGACAGCATAATTGTGTCTGAGGCAATGAATTCTGGGACCAGTTCCCGTGAGTGAAATCCCCGCACGAAAAAGATATTGCCTATATCTACGATGCATGGTACTTTGGTCAATACAACAGTTATACCCTCTTGGTGATGGAAAAAGATAATCTGTTTCTTTTGAAAACCGATGTACATTCTCAATATAGGTTTTAGTCCTTTCCGCCATATTAGGATGCATCGGCACAAGGCGATCTTTGTTATTCTTCGCATGGTATACAATGAGGGCACCATTATCGAAATCCTTCAAAGTAAGATTGAGAACCTCGGACAGACGCATACCTGTGCTGTAAAGCAGCCGAAAAAAGATCGGATCAATCAGTATACGGTTGGTAAAAGGAGAATCTTCCCATGAATCTATTGCATCAAACAGACGTTTTATCTCGTCATCGGTAAATATATAGGGAATAAATGAACTCCTCGGAGGCGCAGATTGCACCATGGGTATATAAATCTCAGAAAAGCACTGTTCTTGCAGGAATACTGCAAAATCTCGAAGAAGTCGTTCTTTTATGTACCATCCGCTCATCCTCTCGTCGGTGCGATAAATAAAACTGTCAACCATTTCTTTTGTGATGCGGATTCCGGTATAACCGTTTTGAGAATAGTACGCATCAAACCTTTGAAGATATTTCCTCTGTGCGTCGTATTTGTATCCTGTCATATTTTTCATCTGGAGAAACTGCTGTGCTTTCTGTGCAATATCGCTTTTCCATACATAATCATTGTTCATAATCGAAACACCTCCTCTGGGTCGAGAGGGCACTTTTTGAGACCTTCCAGATCAATTTTCAAGTAAATGCTGGTGGTATTAATATTGGTATGCCCAAGCGTTTCTGAAATCACAGGGAGCGGTGCACTAGTTTCAAGCAATCTCCTTGCGAGCGTACTTCTGAGGGAATGGAGTCCGCAATGTATCCCTGACGGAGGAGTGATCCCGGCAGACTTCATATAGCGGTGTAACTCCTTATAGAAGCTTTCATTTTCTCCCACAGCATCGTAAGGAGCCCGATGCCTTATAAAAACCCGTGTACATTTTGTTTTTGGTCTCCCGTTTTTAAGGTAATCTATGATTGCCCATCCGATATCATCAAGAAGGGGAAGCTGTATTGCCTTTTTAGTTTTTTGGACGGTCAGGTCGATAGTCCTCCTCGACCAGTTTAGGCTGGAAAACTCAAGTGAACGGATATCGCTCACTCTCAATCCGAGCCTTGTGACTGTAAGCAAAATAGCATAATCTCGCTTACCTTTTGGACTTCCCCTATCAATGGAGGCAAGAAGCTTCTTTACATCCTCTGGGTTCCACGAATAAGGTATAAATGCATTTCTAAGGATTCTAACATGGGGAGGGATACTGCAAGTATTTACTATTAATTCAGCTTTATCAAAATCAATATCTTCCCATGTTAACGCAAGCAATTCTGACATCCTTAAACCTGTATCAAGGTTTACAATATATGCTATATATTGACTATAATCCTTTGCAGCTTCTCCAAATGCCTTTTGTTCCTCTACAGTAAAGGCTTTAATATCCTTCTTAATAATCTCAGGCAACTCAACAAAATTAGCAGGATTTTTAGAAATATATCCTTCAGTTATTGCTTTATTTAAGGCAGATTTTAATACTATATTGACTTTATGAATACTATTTGCCGAATAACCTTCTTCATATCTCTTATTGTACATTTCCTGTATGTCTTTTGTTTTTAACTTCTGCATCGGTATGTCACCAATATTAGGAATTATAGTTATTCTTGTTAACGATTCGTATGAGTCATAAGTTTTTGGTTTTAACTTATTCTTTTTATAAGTTTTCAGCCAATAATTAATCCATTCGGAAACAGTAATTTTATCAGGTTTAACATAGTCACCTATTTTAATATCATGCTTTATGGAATCCATCTTTACAACAACTTCCTTTTTGGTTTTTCCATAAACAGCTTTTCTTATTAGTTTACCTGATTTGTCCCTACCAATTGTTATACTTCCCATCCATTTACCATCTTTTCTTTGATAAATACTGCCTTCTCCATTACATCTTTATTAGACATATATTTCACGCTCCTATTTTCTCATACTTTTTAGGGTTTTTTAACCATTCAACAAATGCAGGCTTCGGAATAATAATGCTTTTGCCTATTTGCACTGAAGGAAAATTTTTAGAATGACACAAATCATAAGCATTCTGTTTTCTAATACCTAAAATGCGTGAAATATCACTAACTGTAAGGGAAAGTGGTAATTCTTCAATACATGTAATTTTATTTTCAAGGTTCATACTACTCCTCCATTTTATTAAACTTTTAATTTTTTATCAATAAAAATTGCAAAACAAAAAGGACACAGGATATTTTCCCATGTCCTCTTAAATATCTAGTTTATACTTTACTTTGGTTTTCTTTAGCTATGCTATTTCCAAAATAAGCTCCTACAATTAAATTTACCATTCCGGTAAATGAAACAAATTCAGTAGGTACTTTGTCTATTCTAATATAAAGCAAATAGCCTACAAATACTACATAGGCTATAACCATAAAGATTGATATAAATTTTTTAGTACTAAATTTCATACACTTAACCTCCACTTCCTAAATAAACAGCTATTCCAGTTATAATAGGTGCAATAACTACCCATACTTTAAATATAAGATTCCAAATATTTTTATTGTTTGACTTTTTTATATCAAGATCCGAATCAACAAACTTATTGATTAGTTTATTTTGATTATTATTTACCTCAGACACCATCAACTTCAAGTCAGATTGCCCTTTTTCTATACTAAGAAAATTATATTTCATTTCAATTTGTGTTTTTTCTAAACTTCTTAATCTATCTTCATGATCCTTTAATTGCTCCTGTACAACGCTTAAATCATCCATATTTAACTCCCTTCACTTTGAATAAAAACAAAAATCTATCCATTTTTTCAAAATAAAAAACACAGGCGAAAACCTGTGTTTGTGTTTCAAAAATTTAACATTATGCCAGGATTAACAATTACTTATTAAGTCCGGCATAATCTGTCAATCTGTCTTAGAAACATTGTGTTTATATGTTATTTTTGATATAATGAAAAGACCTCCATATTTCAGGAGATCTCAATATCGTTGGATTATTGGATGGGTGGTGTATCCATCATCTAAGGTACTCTTTCGAGTGTATCGGGAACCTTTTCCGACCTCAACAATCCTTTATTAACTTATTTCTACTACTTTTAATAAATATCTTCATCGAATTCCAAATATACATTTCTTCTATCCACTATTTCAATTCTGTATTTATCATTATCTGGTGTATAAATATTCATATTATCAAATATCCAGTAATCACCATCTCTTGTTGCTATGCAATTAAGACCATACGAATGACAAACAATAGCATGTTTTAAATCTGAAATACCTATTTGGTAATTAAATTCTTTGTACAATTTTAATACTTCATTATTAAAACTATCATCTACTTTATAAGGTAGAATATCTGCCATTTCATTAATTATATTCAACACTCGTCCAATTTCAGTATCAATATCTGATTTAATGTTATGATTATTACTGATATTTTCATATGTAAGCGTAAAATACAACCCGTCTACAACTACTGCTCCTTTTGTTGTATACTTTTATCATTAAGTCTGCAGGATTCAGGTAAATTGTTCGACCAAGGCATTAAGGAATCCAACACATTTTGATCT
>JAEZUI010000078.1 GCA_023421115.1 Bacillota bacterium
ACAAATACCTATACCCTGCTAAATGAGCTTAAAAGCACAGAGACAACGGGAATAGACAAACTCATGGAAAACACATATAATGCAGAGGGAAAGAGAGTTGCAAAAACAGTAGACGGAGTAACTGTAAAATACTTCTACGAATATAACAATGTAGCCTTTGAATATACAAATAGCGGAGCAGTAAGCGCATTTAATGTAATAGGAATCAACCTTATATCAAGGGAAACAGGAAGTGACAAGGTATATTACTTCAACAACGGACATGCAGATGTAACAGCTCTTCTAGATGCAACAACAAAGAATATCCGGTCACAGTACCGATATGATGAATTCGGTAATATAACCTCAGAGACCTATTATGACAGCAACGGAGTAGAGACAACAGATGAGAACGAAATAATAAAGAGCCAGATATTGTATGCTGGATACCAATATGATGAGGAATCAAAGTACTACAATTTACATGCGAGGTACTATGATCCACAGACGGCAAGATTTTTGCAGCAGGATACATACAGGGGGAGTGCCAGTGATCCACTGTCACTTAATTTGTATACTTACTGCCACAATGAGCCTGTGATGTATTATGACCCGACTGGACACTCAGAAAAATCAGCATTAGCTTTGATTGGTGAAATAATAGCTGCAAAGGAAATATATGAAGAAGAGCAAAAATGGAGAGATGGCTTATGGCCTGTCGATCCTAGAAGAAATTTTAGAACAAAAGCTCAAAAAGAAGCTGCAAGTAGTGCAGAAACTGCGAGAAGCAGCCTGAAAAGTACTGAAGCATATGAAGATCCTACTTTAAAACAAGCAATTGATAGTTATTTAGAAAAAGAATATGGAGGAACTATGGAGGATGTTCTTGATTTAGAAAAGACAATTATAAGTTATAATAGTCTTATAAATGAAAAGAATCGCATTGCTAATCAAAAAAGTATGCCATCTATAGAACCTCAGTCTAATGAGGGGACGGGTAATACTTATCTAACCCTAGAACAAATGAAGAGCTTGGGATGGAGTAAGATTCATTGCGGTTATGTAACAATCGATACTGGAGAAGATAGCCCACTAAATGATATGACTTCAGAAATCGGAAGAAAGTATCGAGACCTTAATCAAGGAGATATTGATAAAATAAATACTTTATTTGATAGATATCAAATAAATACCAAAAAAAGGATAGCTGCTTTTTTCGCTGAATGTTCGGCTGAAACAGCTAATGGCACAAGATTTCTTGAAGGAGCGGGAACTAGAAAAAACCCTTTTGTTGGCTCTGTGACAAGAACTAACCTTAATAGATGGTTTGATACTTATAAAGACTATGGATCAAAATATCGTGGTGGTGGAGCTATACAGCTTACTTGGGATTATCATTATGATGAATTTGAAAAGTGGATGAGTGCAGACTTTGGAATAACGGATACAAACATTACAAATAAAGGGGCGGAGTATGTTGCTATGAACTATACTTGGGAAGCTGCTGTGTTTTATTGGAGTAAGAGCAATCTCAATAGCAAAGCTGATACTGGTGACATTCATAAGGTTACTGAAGTAGTTAACAAATATATGACCGATGGGGAGTATCGTATAAGAAAGGATGCATATGATTTATGGATAAAAGACTATACCTTTCCGTATTAAAAGCAGGAGGAATTATTGTGAAAAAGATCAGATTATTATTATGTGCTTTAATACTTGTGACCCTTATTATTCTATTATATTTCACGGTTAATAATAATAAAGCAAATTATACAACCTCTATAGTATCATATACTAAAAATGGCTCTTATGTTGAATATCCTTGCATCAGTGGCCTAAAGGATCAAAAGAAGCAAGATGCTATTAACAAACTTTTAAAGGAACAGGTTTTGTATGGAGCCAAGCTTTATACAGGTGAGCCTTTTGTTGATTTTTCAAATTCAAGCTTAGTATATAAATACCAAAGTGGTGTAGGATTAGCAAATAAATACATTGCTAGTTTTTGGTATGGATTTAATCAGTATGAATATAGCAATAACCGTACAATTGGACAAACATATAGGTTTTTCTGTATTACCATCGATATGAAAACAGGTAAAGAAATTAAATTACCTGACTTTATGGTGATTGACGGGAGGCTGATTAATAGCAATGATGGAACCCTTATTGAGACAAATTATGATAGTGCTGCTAATCCAATATTTCATAATTTTAAAGATGCATTTATGGTATATACTCAAGAGGAAGAAAGGGATAATTATCATATTTATTCACAGCAAGAAATGATTGATGAGTTAAAAGACACAAGTGGTGAGACAACCTGGTATATTGATGAGAATAAAAATGTAGTTTTCTATTATACGGAAACAAACGGTGTTGATATTCCATACACCGAAATTGCTGATGCAATATATCCAAAATATCTTGAAGCATTAAAAAAATAGAAATCTTTTTATTTCTAAGAATAAGAGATGCAACAAAATAGAAGTGTGGGCATGTAGCAAAATCAGCAAATTTACCCTATAAAAATTAGTACGGTTAGTAGAACAAAAAGCCTACTTCTAAACACTTAAAATAACAGTTTAAAACGTTTAAAACCATTTGAAAGGCATTATTTAGTGGATATACTATATAATGTAAGTGCTTCAAAAGATGACGTCTAGATATATAACGACCATTGCGATAAGCTAA
>JAEZUI010000120.1 GCA_023421115.1 Bacillota bacterium
TCACTGAGGACAGTGTTAAAGAACTTGATTTGTTGTCACCCTTTGGAGCTGGGAATCCAAGTCCGATCTTTGCCTATAAAAATCTTATGATTGAGGACATCAGAACTGTTGGTAATGATAAGCATATAAAGCTGAAATTTAAGGACAAAGAGACTTTTGTCGATGCAATAGGTTTTAATAGAGGATATTTTGCTGATATTTACAGTCAAACCGATGTCCTTGACGCAGCCTGTTCCCTTGAGATTAACTCCTGGAACAATAGAGAGAGTATACAGTTGAATATAAAGGACTTAAAGGTTAATGAAGATACTTTTATTCAAAATAATTTCTACTACAGTTTGGACAGGGCTATTGATTTTACGAGTGTATATGACGATAATAAAATTAATCTTTTTTTTGAGAAGATTACAAAAGTAGGCCTTTTAGAGGGTATTTCACAAGGTTTGGATAAGGATAGGAAAGTAATCCTTGTAAACTCGGTAAATAGCTTAAAAATGCTTACAACCGCAATAAAAGGTATAAATATTAAATATGCGATAGCTTATAATGAGATTGATATAGTTGATAATAATGAAATTTTTGTAGTTGTAAATCCAACTCCCGGCAAATTAAACTCCGAGCTTTTTGACAGGGTTATGATCTATGGAGAATGGATTTGCAGAAATTATCTTTATGATAATATTAGACAAATTAGCTGTGATAAACTATTTATTTTGGATAAAATCTGTTTTACAGTTGATGAAGATGATATAATTGTTGAAAGACAGGATATGGTTGCAGTATATCAGTACATCAGAACAAATTTTAAAAGTGAGTTTATAGTCGAAGATTTGTTCCGCTTTGCAGATTCTATTTCAAAAAGCTATAGAAGAAATATAAATTTTTTTAAAGTAAAAAGGATTATTAACATATTTGAAGAATTAAATTTATTTAAAAAGTTAGAGTACGGCAAGTACGGCGTAAATCTTTCCATGGTTGACACAAAAGGGAAAAAGGCTGACCTTGAAAGTTCGGCTGTTTTTCAAAGTTTGAAAGCTCTTAAACACCGTGTTTAGGCAAAAGTAATAAAAACCTGAAAAATATAAACAGGAGGATATGTTAATGGATTTAAGGTCAAAGTTAAGAGAAGTTCCTAATTTTCCGAAAGAGGGTATAAACTTTATTGATATCACAACTGTGCTGCAGGATGCTGAGGCGTTGAAGCATTGTATTGACAAGATGATACAGGAGATAAAAGGTTTTGGAGATTTTAATATAATTGTGGGGCCTGAATCAAGAGGTTTTATATTTGGAACACCTATAGCATATGCTATGGAAAAGGGTTTTGCTCCCATTAGAAAGAAGGGGAAGCTTCCCTATAAAACCATAGGTGTGGAATATCAGCTTGAGTATGGTAAAGACAAGCTTGAAATGCACATTGATGCTGTAAAGAAGGGCGATAAGGTTGTTATAGTAGATGACCTCCTTGCAACAGGCGGTACAACAGAATCAAACATAAAGCTTGTAGAACAGCTTGGTGGAGAAGTAGTTGGAATTGTATATTTTATAGAGCTTTCATTCTTAAAGGGCAGGGATAAACTAAAGGGCTATAAAATCAAGTCTCTTGTTGAGTACTAAGGAAGGTAATGTTGCAAGGTTTTGGGGGAATTGCTTATGAGTGATGGTTACAGCCGTCTTGTAAAAAAAATAAACAAGTACAATCTAAATTGTGATTTTACATTGCTTGAGAAAGCATATTTAATCTCAAGGGAAGCTCACAATGGTCAGCAGAGAGTTTCAGGGGAACCTTTTATTATGCATCCCATGGAGGTTGCAATTATTTTAGCGGAATTGGAACTTGACTGTACTGCTATTGTTGCGGGCATTTTGCATGACACAATTGAGGATACAACCTACACTTATGAGCAGCTTAAGGAGAAGTTTGGAGAAGAAGTAGCATTACTTGTAGATGGTGTAACTAAGCTCGGTAAGATTCCTTATACGACAAAAGAGGAACAGCAGGCAGAAAATTTGAGAAAAATGTTTCTTGCAATGTCAAAGGATATAAGAGTAATACTTATTAAGCTGGCCGATAGGCTTCACAATATGCGTACCCTTAAATATATGACTCCGGATAAGCAACTGGAAAAAGCAAAAGAGACTTTGGAAATATATGCTCCTCTTGCACATCGACTTGGAATATCGAAGATAAAATGGGAACTGGAAGATTTGTGTCTAAGATACATTGATCCTAAAGGATATTATGATCTGGTTGATAAAATAGCAATAAAGAGAAGGGAAAGAGAAGCTTATATTGAGAAAATTCTTGTAACGCTTAAAGAAAGAATAGCAGAGTTGGGTATTGAAGTAAGGCTAGATGGGAGACCCAAACATTTCTACAGTATATACAGGAAAATGCAGCATCAGAACAAGACTCTAGACCAGATATATGACCTTATTGCTTTTAGGGTTATAGTGGATTCCGTAAAGGATTGTTATGCTGTTTTAGGCCTTGTTCATGAGATGTATAAGCCTATGCCGGGTCGGTTTAAGGATTATATTGCCATGCCTAAGCCTAATATGTATCAATCACTTCATACAACAGTTATAGGTCCGAAAGGAGTTCCGTTTGAAATTCAGATAAGAACCTGGGATATGCATCGGGTAGCCGAAGTAGGTATTGCAGCACATTGGAGATATAAAGAAGGAAGTTCGGCGGATAGTGATGACAATAAATTGGCGTGGCTCAGGCAGCTTTTGGATTGGCAGACCGATACCCGTGACCCTAATGAATTTTTGGAAACCTTGAGGGTTGATTTATTTACCGATGAAGTTTTTGTTTTTACTCCAAAGGGAGATGTTTTTAGCCTTGCAGCAGGCTCTACACCTATAGATTTTGCCTATTTGATACACAGTGCCATTGGGAACAAGATGGTTGGGGCAAAAGTAAACGGCAAGATAGTTCCGATAGATTATGAATTAAAGAACGGAGATATAGTTGAAATTCTGACCTCTTCAAACGTTCATGGGCCAAGTCGTGACTGGTTGAAGATTGTTAAAACCTCACAGGCCCGAAATAAGATAAATCAATGGTTTAAAAAAGAAAAAAGGGAAGAGAATATAGTTAGGGGCAAGGAGTTGGTAGAGAAAGAGCTTAAAAAACAATCTCTTACCTTTAATCAATTGTTCAAGTCTGAATGGGTTGAGATACTTCTTAGAAAATATACCTTTGGTACAATAGATGACCTTTATTCAGCTATAGGTTATGGTGCGGTGACTGCTAACAAGGTTATATCAAGACTTAAGGAGGAATACAGGAAGACTCTTAAAGTTGAAGAACTTGCACAGCAGGTGGCAGAAGCTGTGGTGCAGCAAAAGTCCAATCAGAAAAAAAAGAGTGTTCCGGAAAATGGAGTTGTTGTAAAAGGTATTGAAAACTGCCTTGTTAGAATATCGAGATGTTGTAACCCTGTTCCTGGTGATCCTATAATCGGTTATATAACCCGTGGAAGAGGAGTATCTGTCCATAGGTCCGATTGTCCTAATGTTACAAATAACATAGACGGTGACACAAGGCTTATAGATGTAGAATGGTATAAATCAAATAATGTATCTTATAGCGCAGAAGTTACAGTGCTTGCAAATGACAGGACAGCCTTGCTAATGGAAATAACAAACGTCATAGGGGAGGCGAAAATTCCTCTGAAGGCTATAAATGCAAGAACAACAAAAGATCATGTAGCAGTAATGAATCTTACAATGGAGATAACAAACACCGATCAGCTTGAGAAGATTATAAAGAAGCTCAATCGGGTTGAAGGTGTATTTGAGGTTACAAGAAGCAAGCAATAGGTTATATGGCAGTAACTGCTACAATTGTAAAAAGAGAGGTATTATTAGATGCGCGCAGTTGTTCAGAGAGTAAGTTATTCAAAGGTGACTGTTGATGGAGCTTTAGTTGGAGAAATTCAAAAAGGATTAAATGTGCTACTTGGTATAGGACAAGAAGATAGTCAAAAGGATATTGAATATGTAGCCGAAAAGATAGTAAACTTAAGGATTTTTGAAGATAGTAACAATAAAATGAATTTATCTCTTTTAGATGTAAAAGGAGAAATTATAGTTATATCCCAGTTTACACTCTACGGTGACTGCAGGAAGGGCAAAAGGCCCAGCTATGACAAAGCGGCAAGGCCTGAAATTGCTGAAGAAATGTACAATAAATTTTTAGATTATTTAAAGAGGTTTGACATATTAGTGCAAACAGGAAAGTTTCAAGCGATGATGATGGTTGATATTCAGAACGATGGTCCTGTTACGCTTCTTATTGACAGTAAAAGAGAGTTTTAAGACTTATTAAGGAGAGTTTATTTATGGAGATAAAATGCTTTGATAATGGAATTTTTGGCTCAAATAGTTATATTGTATGGAACGGAGCAGAAGGTGTTGTTATAGACGCAGGGGTTCTAGATAAGACAATAGTAGATTTTATAAGTGAAAATAATATTAAGCTTAAATATATAATTCTCACTCACGGACACATTGACCATATTTATTTTGCTGATAGTCTTAGAGAGAAGACCGGTGCTAAGGTGGTAATACATAAAAATGACAAGGATATGTTGACAAAACCGGAATTAAACGGGTCGAGGTTGTTTGGTGGGGATATGGTCTTAAGCGAAGCGGATGAAACTGTGACCGAGGAAGACATAATTACTGTCGGGGATCTTAAGTTTGAAGTGCTGCATACACCGGGACACAGCTTAGGTAGCATGTGTTTAAAGCTTGAAGATAAATTGTTCAGCGGGGATACTTTGTTCTGTCTTGGATATGGACGTACTGACTTGCCTGGAGGCAGTCAGAGGGAACTGGACAAGTCCTTCAGAGAAAAGCTTTTAACCCTTGATAACAATACAAAAGTCTACCCGGGACATGGTTCTTCTACAACTATTGGATTAGAAAAGCAAAACAATTCCTATGTAAGAAGTCTTTAAAAAATATTACGGGATGGAGTTTATTTAGGTGATTTATTTAAGGCTTGACGGACACCAGTATCAATATGAAGTTGAAGATGTATTGAAGCTTTTTTTCATTGAGGAAAAGATTGTTTTAGTTACCGATGACGGTTTTGATATAAGGGATGGTGTTTTTGTCAGAAGTTCTATTGTAAAGAAAGATATAGAGGGTAGTAGTGAATTTGAACTAAATACAAGTGTTAAAGGTACTGATAATTCAGTGAATGCTTTAACACAGGATATAACCGAAATAATGAAGGAAATGAGCGACAGCCATGAGGCAAGGAAGGTAGTAAAAGGGGTGATTAAGCGTCAGGTTTATAAAGCTTTAACCCAATATACTAAAAAAGAGACTCCCTGGGGAATACTCACAGGGATAAGGCCTGCAAAGATAGTACATGAAATGCTTGATAATAACCAAAATAAAGAGTATATTTTGGAAAGACTTAAAAAGCATTATTTTTTATCGGAAAGTAAAGCTGCTGTTGTCTATAAAGTTGCGCTATCCGAAAAGAAAATTATAGATAGCACAAGGCATGACATGGTTAGTCTATATATAGGGATTCCGTTTTGTCCTACGCGCTGTCTGTATTGTTCCTTTACATCTAATCCTATAAAGAAATATGAAAAAATGGTTGGAAACTATATCGCGGCATTGGCTAAAGAAATAAGAAGTGTGGGCAAAATGCTGAAGGATAGAGCGTTAAAAATTCAAAGCATATATATTGGGGGAGGTACGCCTACTTCAATTGATGAACAGCATTTAGAAATGCTCTTAAAGGAAATAGAAAGTAATTTTTGTTTGGATTTTGTCAGAGAGTTCACTTTAGAAGCTGGAAGACCGGATTCTATCACATTAGAGAAGCTTGAAACCATTGCAAACAGTAAGGTGAATAGGATAAGTATAAATCCTCAGACCATGAGGGATGAGACCCTATTAAGAATTGGAAGAAGTCACACTTCTTTAGATATCATAGAGGCTTTTAAGCTAGCAAGGAAGCTAGGGTTTGATAACATTAATATGGATGTTATTGCAGGCTTGCCCGGTGAAAAACTTGAGGATTTCTTATATACTTTGCATGAACTTGAGAAGCTTTGCCCTGAGAGTATCACTGTACATACAATGAGCATAAAGAGAGCCTCAAGACTTAAGGATGAAAGGGAACATTACAAACTTACCGATGCCTCTGAAGTGGCGCAAATGGTAGATGCAGCTTATGAGTTTATAAGTGGTATGGGTTTATTACCCTACTACCTGTACCGACAGAAAAATATACTTGGTAATCTTGAAAACATCGGTTATGCAAGGCCGGGTACCGAAAGTATTTATAATGTTCAAATCATGGAGGAAAGACAGACCATTTTTGCATTAGGAGCCGGAGCCACAACTAAAATAGTCTATCCTAAAGAAAATAGAATTGAAAGAATTTTTAATGTAAAAAGTGTTGAAGATTACATCTCAAGAATCGATGAAATGATTCATCGTAAAGAAGAGATGCTGTTCTTTGATTAATAAGGTTTACATTATCTTAGCCTTGGAGCTCCAGTTCTAGGAATAATATGGTGACCTTTTAGTACATACCCAGAAAAGCCTAGAAAAAGTTCAGTCTTGACAATTGTATTTTGTATAGCTAAAATATATTTAATTACACATATTTTGAACAGATTGAAAGAGGGAAACGACGGTACTACGGGATTATTACCTCTCGTACCTGACAAGTAGTCAGGCGAGAGGTTTTTATATAGGTTGTTTTAAAATTAAGAGGTATAAAATTATCGAAATATCTTGGAGGTAACTATGTTGATAAAAGCACCAAAGGGGACAAAGGACATTCTGCCATCGGAAGTATATAAGTGGCAGTATGTAGAAAGGAAGATCTCTGAACTGTGCAATAGTTTTGGGTTTAAGGAAATTCGTCTTCCGGTTTTTGAACACACCGAGTTGTTTCAAAGAGGTGTAGGAGATACTACTGATATTGTTCAGAAGGAAATGTACACTTTTCTAGATAAGGGTGAGAGAAGTATTACCTTAAGACCTGAAGGCACTGCAGGAGTTGTACGCAGCTACATTGAAAACGGTATGGCATCTTTGGTTATGCCTATTAAACTTTTTTACAATATTACGGCCTATAGGTATGAAAATGTTCAAAAGGGCAGGTACAGAGAGTTTCATCAGTTTGGCGTCGAATGTTTTGGCTCAAAGGGACCTTTGGTTGATGTTGAAATTATAAGCATGCTGAGCATGTTTTTTGACAGGCTGGGTATAAAGGATATTGAGCTCAATATAAACAGTATAGGTTGTCCTAAATGCAGGGGAGAATATAACAATAAGCTTTTGGAGTATTTCAAACCTAATTTGGATAATTTGTGCGGCACCTGCAAGAATAGATATGAGAGAAATCCTTTGAGGATTATCGATTGTAAGGAAGAAAAATGTAAGGTATATACGAAGGATGCTCCGGCCCTTGTAGATAATTTATGCGAGGACTGCAAAACACATTTTGAAGGATTGAAGGAAGGCCTTGAAAATCTCGGTATTAAGTATAATATTGACAAAAATATTGTTAGAGGTCTTGACTACTATACAAAGACTGTCTTTGAGTTTGTATCAAAGAATATAGGGGCACAAGGAACTGTATGCGGCGGTGGCAGATATGACGGGCTGATTGAAGAATGTGGCGGTACCGATACACCAGGAATAGGCTTTGCAATAGGTATTGAGAGGCTGCTTTTGGTTATGGAGAGTCAAGGCATAGAAATACCTAAGGCTGATGCTGTGGATGTCTACATTGCCACCATTGGAGATAATGCGCAAAAATATGCCCAAAAGCTTGTATATAGAATCAGGCAAGAGGGTTTCAGTGCTGAGACCGATTTAATGGGCAGAAGTGTTAAGGCCCAGATGAAATATGCTGATAAATTGGGAGCTGTATATTCACTTGTTTTAGGAGACAATGAAGTAGATAGCAACAAGGCGGTTTTAAAGAATATGCTTACCGGTGAGACTAAGGATATAAGTCTAGATACCCTTATAGAGCGCTTAAAGATGTAAATGTACTTAATTTTTTATATATTGGAGGAATAATATGGGTGAATCGATTTTTGGAATGAAGAGGACACATAGATGTGCAGAACTTAATGCTTCAAATGTAGGGCAACAAGTTACTGTTATGGGTTGGACGCACAAGAGAAGAAACCTTGGAGGACTTATCTTTGTTGACTTGAGAGATAGAAGCGGCATACTTCAGGTGGTATTTAACAACCAACTCAGTGCTGAAATGTTTGAAAAAGCTGAGTCAATAAGAAGTGAGTATGTTTTAGCTGTTGTAGGGGAAGTTGTAAACAGAGCTCCAGAGGCGTTGAATACTAAGATGCCCACAGGAGAGATTGAAATTATTGCAAAAGAGCTACGTATTTTAAGTGATGCTGAAACAACACCCTTTTATATTGAGGAAGATTCGGATGTTAATGAAACTCTCAGACTGAAATACAGATACCTTGATTTGAGAAGACCGGATATGCAGAGAAATCTTATATTAAGGCATAAGGTTGCCAAAATTGCCAGAGATTATTACGATCAAAAGGGATTTTTGGAAATAGAGACGCCTATGCTCACAAAGAGTACACCGGAAGGTGCGAGAGACTATTTAGTCCCAAGCAGGGTTCATCCCGGAAAGTTTTTTGCACTGCCTCAATCACCCCAGCTTTTCAAACAGCTATTAATGGTATCCGGTTATGACAGATACATGCAGATTGTAAAGTGTTTTAGGGATGAGGATTTAAGAGCTGACAGACAGCCTGAATTTACTCAGATAGACCTTGAAATGTCCTTTGTAAATGTTGATGATGTATTGGAAATAAATGAAGGCTTTATAAAAAAGGCTTTTGATGAAGCCTTAGGCATCAAGTTAGAAACCCCCTTCTTAAGGATGACCTACCAGGAGGCAATGGACCGATTTGGTTCCGATAAGCCGGATATAAGATTCGGACTTGAGCTTATTAATGTATCGGATATGGTTGAAAATTGTGGCTTTAAAGTGTTTTCCGGTGCAGTTCAAAATGGCGGAAGCGTAAGAGCAATAAATGCAAAGGGCTGTGGTAAAGCTTTCAGCAGAAGAGAAATAGATGCTTTAGTTGAATTTGTAAAGATATATGGAGCTAAGGGAATGGCGTGGATTTCGGTGGAAGAAAACGAAATTAAATCCTCCTTTGCAAAATTCTTTACCGAAGAAGAGTTAAAAGCAATACTTGATAGAGTAAAGGCTGAGCCTGGTGATTTGATTTGTTTTGTTGCAGATAAAAACGAAGTGGTTTATGATGCTCTAGGGCAGTTGAGACTTGAAATAGCAAGAAAAACCAATCTTATAGACGAAAATGAATTTAAGTTCCTTTGGGTAACCGAGTTCCCATTGCTTGAGTATGATGATGAAGAAAAACGCTATGTGGCAAAGCATCATCCCTTTACATCACCTATGGATGAAGATATGCAGTACCTTGATATCGAACCCGGAAAAGTAAGGGCAAAGGCTTATGATATTGTTTTAAACGGTACTGAAATAGGAGGAGGTAGCATAAGAATACATGACCAGTCCCTTCAGTCAAAAATGTTCAAGCTTTTAGGTTTTACTGAAGAACAGGCCTGGGATAGATTCGGATTCCTTCTTGAGGCCTTTAAATACGGTACACCTCCTCACGGTGGTCTTGCCTTTGGTCTTGACAGGCTTATAATGATTATGGCAGGAAGAAGCAGTATAAGAGATGTAATAGCATTTCCAAAGGTACAGAATGCGTCAGACCTTATGTCTAATGCACCGGATGTGGTTGAAGATAAGCAAATTCAGGAGCTTCACATAGGGTTAAGCAACTAGTGCTTTTGTAACAAAATATATTGTAGAACTTATAAATAAGGGCTAAATGCCCTGTTTGTGCTGATTAATAACACTGACAGGGTATTTTATTATGTAAAAATTATAGACCTATTATTCATATTATTCACAATGTTCACTTGAAAAAAACTCATAAATTATATACAATTTATTAATATGGAGTTGAAAAGCACTAATTTAAGGAGGAATTCTTACGAGTAAGCATCCGATTTTAAAAGAGGTTTTAGATTGGTTGATTCACATTGGCATAGCAGTAATTTTGGGAGTTCTGATAGTTACTTTTGTTGCACAAATAACCGTTGTAAACGGCAGTTCCATGGAAAAAACACTTCATGATGGTGACAGGCTTATAATCGAAAAGATCAGTCCTAAAATAGGAAACATTAAGAGGGGAGATATTGTTACAATCGATGATCCAATAAAGTTGAACAAAGTTACACGGCCGATTATAAAGCGAGTAATCGGAGTGGAAGGGGATCATGTTGAAATAAGTGACGGTAAGGTTTTTGTCAATGGAGAGGAATTAAAAGAGGAGTATATAAGTGGAGATACTACTTTAGAAGTAAATGAGAAATATAGCGATGTTAAGGTGGAAGAGGGATGTATATATGTGCTTGGGGACAATAGACTTCCGTATAAGAGTCAAGATAGCAGGACACTAGGTACTGAAAGTATGGAATATGTTACAGGAAAGGCTTTATTAAGATTCTTCCCTTTTAATAGTTTTAGTTTGTTTTAGATATTTCCAAAATAACTGATTGATTACCAATTCAGAAATATTGATTTTAATTTTTTGTATACCCAAATAATGCTCCTATATTTAGAAGCTTAAAGCTTCCATAATGGGTTTTGCGACTTGAATACTGTTAGGCTATCTTTGAAATCGCCTTAGTTATTTCTCAGACAAGCATACTTCTTTAATCACTTAACATATAAATATATATATTAATATTATTTATGTGGAAAAATATTCAGTTACCAGTATTAGGAATAATACTTGCAGGGAGTATTGGTGTTGGTGTAAAATGCTTTAAGAGAAACAACTTATTATTTGTAGAAATATGTCAGACAAATGTTCTTAAAATAGATAGTTATAAGGTTTGTTTGCCTCGAAATGCATCTTGATTTTTTACTTAAAACAAGTGTTAGGCTAACATAAGGGTGGATGTAGTTGAAAGGGGTGTGAATGCGGCTTAAATTCAGCTGCGTTGTCTATGAAGAAATTATTACATGTAGGACTAGATGTAGGATCGACCACTGTAAAGTTGGTTGTACTTGATAGATATGACAAAGTGTTGTTCAGTAAATACCAAAGACACTATTCTGATATTAGAAAAACAATATTTTCACTCATCAGTGAGGCTTACAATTTATTTTCAAATGAAGATATTACTTTAATGGTAACCGGATCGGGAGGCATTTCTGTTTCCGAATGGATTGGCATAGCTTTTATACAGGAAGTGGTTGCGAGTACAAAGGCTATTGAGACTTTTATTCCGCATACCGATGTTGTAATAGAGCTAGGTGGAGAAGATGCCAAGATAACATATTTTGAAGGCGGAATTGAGCAGAGAATGAATGGTACATGTGCTGGCGGTACCGGGGCTTTTATAGATCAAATGGCATCTTTGCTTAAAACCGATGCTTCGGGCTTAAATGAACTTGCTAAAGAGCACAAGGTTATTTACCCTATTGCAGCAAGATGTGGGGTTTTTGCAAAGACGGACATACAACCTTTAATAAATGAAGGAGCTGCAAGAGAAGATATTGCAGCATCGGTTTTTCAATCTGTAGTAAATCAGACTATCAGCGGCTTAGCCTGTGGAAAACCCATAAGAGGAAATATAGCGTTTCTTGGAGGTCCCTTGCAATTTTTGTCGGAGCTTAGAGAAAGGTTTATTGAGACTTTGAAGATTGCTGATCATCAGATAGTTTTTCCCGATAATGCAGAGCTTTATGTTGCTATGGGCGCAGCTTTATCCTCTAAAGCTTTAAATCCAGTATCGTTTAAGTCTTTAGAGAGTAAACTTTATTTGCTCAATGAAGTTACGGTTCATGAAGTTGAAAGATTGGAGCCTCTATTTAAAAATGAAAAGGAACTTGAAGAGTTTCGTAAAAGGCACAGTGCATCTAAAGTTAGTATAAGAGACCTGGCAGGTTTTAAAGGGGAGTGCTTTTTAGGAATTGATGCAGGTTCGACAACTACAAAAGCTGCTCTTATTGATGAAAAAGGAGCGGTACTTTATTCGTATTACGGCAGCAATAACGGAAGTCCTTTAAATTCAGCAGTCACTATATTAAAGGATATATATAAGAAGCTTCCTAAGGACGCTAGAATTGCCAACTCCACCGTTACCGGATATGGTGAAGGCCTCATAAAAGCGGCTTTAGATGTGGATATAGGTGAAATAGAGACTATTGCACATTATAAGGCAGCAGAAAAAATATTGCCCGGTGTTGAGTTTATATTGGATATCGGCGGGCAAGACATGAAATGTCTTAGAGTAAAAAATGGAGTTATTGACAGTATTATGCTAAATGAAGCATGTTCTTCAGGCTGCGGATCCTTTATTGAGACGTTTGCATATTCACTGAACATGAGTGTTAAAGATTTTGCCGTTGAGGCGCTTCTTGCAAGGCAGCCTGTAGATTTAGGCTCGAGATGTACCGTGTTTATGAATTCAAGGGTTAAGCAAGCCCAGAAGGAAGGAGCATCGGTAGGAGATATATCCTCTGGCTTATCCTATTCGGTTATAAAAAATGCGCTTCAAAAGGTTATAAAAATAAGAAATCCCGAAGAGATAGGAGATAAGGTTATTGTTCAGGGCGGAACTTTTTACAATGATGCGGTGCTAAGAAGCTTTGAACTAATATCGGGTAAAGAAGCTGTAAGGCCTGACATAGCAGGGCTTATGGGAGCGTATGGTGCAGCTTTAATTGCCCAAGAGAGATATGAAACAGGTTATAAAAGCACTTTACTCAGCGAGAATAGACTCCTAAACTTTGATATGGAAGTGTCCATGAGAAGATGTAGTTTGTGCGGAAATAACTGTTTGCTGACCATTAACAATTTTGGGGATGGCAAGGAGTTTGTATCGGGTAACCGGTGTGAAAGGGGAGCCGGAATAGAAGAAAAGAAAGAAAGTGCTCCAAACCTTTTTGACTTCAAGTATAAAAGGGTGTTTTCCTATACTCCTTTAAAGCAAGATCAGGCATATCGTGGGACTATAGGAATCCCAAGAGTATTGAATATATATGAAAACTATCCTTTTTGGTTTACTTTTTTTACAGAACTAAAATACAGGGTAGAGCTCTCTCCCAGGTCATCTAAAAAGATATATGAGCTTGGTATTGAGACCATACCGTCTGAATCGGTATGTTATCCCGCAAAGCTTGTGCATGGACACATTATGAGCTTGGTAAAAAGAGATGTGGATATCATATTTTATCCATGCATTCCTTATGAAAGCATTGAATACAAAGACGCGGACAATCATTTTAATTGTCCGATAGTTACTTCATATCCGGAAGTAATAAAGAACAATATGGATGTAATAAAAGAGAGTGGAACGGTGTTTATGAATCCGTTTTTACCTTTCTACAATAAAAAGCGTTTGACCCAAAGGCTTTTTGATGAGTTTGGTGTATTTGGCATAAGCAAGGCAGAAATTGAAAGGGCAGCGGAAAAAGCTTGGGTTGAATTGAATAATGTAAAGCAGGATATAAGAAACAAGGGCGAAGAGGTCTTAAGATATCTTGAGCAAACCGGTGGTAAGGGAATTGTGTTAGCAGGAAGACCATATCACATTGATCATGAGATAAATCATGGTATACCGAATATTATTACCGGTTTTGGAATGGCTGTTCTCACAGAGGACTCAATTGCTCATTTGGGAAATATTCAACAGCCGTTAAGAGTTGTTGACCAGTGGGTGTATCATTCAAGACTGTATAGGGCAGCAAGCTTTGTTAAGGATAAGAAGAATATGGAAATTGTTCAACTGAACTCCTTTGGCTGTGGGCTCGATGCTGTAACTACCGATCAGGTTGAAGAAATATTATCGAGCAGCGGTAAAATATATACTGTTTTAAAAATTGATGAGATAGATAACTTAGGGGCAGCAAAAATACGCATCAGATCATTAAAAGCAGCAATGGATGAAAGAGATAAGAATGGATTTGAGCTTTTAAAGGGTGATTCAAGCTATAAGAAAGTAAAGTTTACTAAAAAGATGAAAAAGAGTCATACTATTTTGGTTCCTCAAATGTCTCCTATACATTTTCAGTTTTTAGAGGAGGCGTTCAATTCGTCCGGATATAATGTTGAAGTTCTACCTTCGGTAGACCGTAAAGCAGTGGATGAAGGGTTGAAATATGTAAATAACGATGCATGCTATCCCTCCATTATTGTTGTCGGTCAGGTTGTTGAGGCATTAAAATCTGGAAGGTATGATTTAGATAATACATCGGTAATGATAACGCAGACTGCCGGTGGATGTAGAGCGACCAATTATATCGGTTTTTTGAGAAAGGCATTGAAGAACGCAAATATGCCTAATATACCGGTTATTTCTCTAAATTTTGCGGGCCTTGAAAAGAATCCGGGTTTTAAGAAAACACCGGGACTTCTAAACAAGATTCTTATCGGTCTGGTATACGGGGACCTTTTAATGCGCGTGCTTTACAGAGTAAGGCCTTATGAGAAAATAAAAGGTTCGGCAAACCTTTTATATAATTCCTGGGTGGAAAGATGTAAAGAATCGGTTAGAAGCGGTAAGCATCGCACTTTTAAGGATAATATATGTAAGATAGTTGAGGAATTTGACAGCTTAAAACTTAATGATATCGAGAAGCCAAAAGTAGGGCTTGTAGGTGAAATACTGGTCAAATTCCATCCAACGGCAAACAACAATGTGGTTGATATAATTGAAAAAGAAGGGGCAGAAGCTGTAATGCCTGATTTGGTTGACTTTTTACTCTATTGTGCTTATGACAGCAACTTTAAACACCAATATCTTGCAGATAAAAAGATGACAAAAGTGATTAAAAATGTTGCTATTGATTTAATCGAGTACTATAGAAAAGATATGAGAAAAGCCCTTGAAAAGAGTAAACGTTTTCATGCACCGTGTTCAATTTACCAACTTGCGGATATGGCATCGGAGATTTTATCCATAGGAAATCAAACTGGAGAGGGTTGGTTTTTGACAGCGGAGATGATAGAGCTTATAAAAAGCGGAGCCCAAAATATCGTTTGTATGCAGCCTTTTGCATGTCTACCTAACCATGTTACGGGCAAAGGTATGATTAAAGAACTCAAAAGCAGATATCCTAAGGCAAATATCACTGCTGTGGACTATGACCCTGGAGCTAGTGAAGTTAATCAGCTAAACAGAATAAAGCTAATGATGTCTGTAGCTTTTAAAAACTTTCAGCCTAATGAAGGTATTGAACAGGAAGAATTTGAGGTTTCCCCTGTCGAACGGAAAAGAAAAAGGCTTAGAGCTAATAAGGCCTAAAGTGAAGCTATAATTAAAAGGAGTGCTGCAAGCTACTATATAAGTAATTTGCAACACTCCTTTTTATGTAAAGTAAAAGTATTTTCGTAGTTTAGTTACGGCGAATTAAAAACGTAAACTTGTATAAAAGTAAATTTAATGCTGCTACTTTACAAATTAGATGAATTCTACGAATTAATTTTTTATTATTACCTACATATTAGCTTTATTTACAAACTTTTGGGTAATAAAAGAATACTGTCAATACTTAAAATGTTTAGATAGGGATCGTTGTTATTAGGGCTTTTCACAAATTTAAATTCTTGTAAACGATTTTGATGTCCGCAGCAGTCGCATTGAAAATTAAGTCCGTTGAGCTTTTCGATTTCCATTTCGGGTAGACTAAGGATAACAGTTTTACAATTGTGGCACTTTAAGTTCTTAAAGTTGTACATACCTAATCCTCCTTTTGGTTAATTGATTAAATTATGTGGTTTGTTTTAGTGAATATAAAATGTATTTTTAAATTAAAGTGATTCAAAAAAACTTTGCAATGGGTGTTTCAAAAAATTTGATGGGCTTCGTGACCTCAATATTGTATATGTTATTCTTTGGATTGACCTAATATGCGTGAAACAAGATTTTTAGAAAGTACTTTTATAAGGCATATTAAATTTTATTACAAATACAAGCTAAACAAAAGCAATAGACTTAAATAATGCTTAATCGACACAAAAATCACGAATGTTAATCATTATGTTGCGTTTACTAATTGGGATAAAACTGATAGAAACTAAATGTTTACACATGTTTAAAACCAAGCACTTTGGTTAATTATCATTAGTGTTAGTTATTTGTATAGAATGTACAATAACTCCACAGATAAAAAGATACATATCTATTATATATGTATTTAAATTATTTATCAAGAGTTATCATAAAAAAAGTATACAATTAATATTATTAGAGATAAGGTCATTTTTAACAAGGTGATTCCAAAAAAACTTTGCAATCGCTATTTCAAAAAATATGGTTAGATGGGCTTTATGCCTTAAATATTGTATAGGTTATTTTTTGAAATGGCATAAACGGAGGAAAAAATGAAAAAGAGGTATGGGCACAAAAAATCGAGAATAATATTTTTTACGGTACTAAAGACAATAACGGTAATGGGTTTAGCTATGCTAGCTGTAAAGGTAGGTGTGGCAGGAGGAGATCTTCTTTACAATTCCGATAAAATGATTGTTGCAAGTATTGATGTGGACAACTATCGGTCGGCACTAAAAAATTCACTTCCTATTATAGATACGATATATAATAGCGGAACCTCAAGCAATTCATTGTCGGGACATGTAAAAGGACTTTTCAACGACTTATTTCATTTTGACCTAAACAGCCCGATGACTATTTTGAATGCACAATCGTCCTTATTTCACAATTATTATAGCGGTGACTATCAGAAACTTTTGGCTGAAAAAAAAAGCAGTGACTATAAACGTTTTAATTTTTCCGTAATTGTAAAGGATGATGGAAAGGAAGAACATTATGCCGATCCAGTTATAAGCAGCATATATATTGAAGAAACCGAAGAACATAGCGTTAACGATGATGATGCTGTCTCCTATGGAAAGATAGCGATTAACAACGATACAAAATATAAAATTAATGTTGAAGATATTATGAAAGAGCCATTAAAGCTGGATTTTAGTAAAAAGGGTCCTGAAATTCTTATTTATCACACACATACAACGGAGAGTTATTTAAGGGATATCAGCAAGCTGAATAAGGAAGGGGTACAAACCAGATCGAATGATAACAGGTTGAATGTAGTAAGGGTAGGTGAAGAGCTTTCGCAGCTGCTTAGGAAGGATTATGGTGTTGAGGTAATACATAATGCAGCGGTACATGATTATTCCGGGACTTCAGGTGCCTATGGCAGATCACTTAATACTGCATCAAATATTTTAAAAAGTTATCCGTCAATAAAAATAGCTATTGATTTACATAGAGATGCACTTAAAGACAATCAGCTTAGAGTTGTAACCGATATAAACGGCAAAAAAGCAGCAAAAATTATGTTCGTTGTGGGAACCGATGCAACAGGACTTACCCATCCGAATTGGAGGGAGAACCTGAAACTTGCCATAACTCTTCAGAAAAAACTTGACAAAAAGTATCCGGGTTTGACAAGACCTATCCTAATAAGCTATAACAGGTATAATCAGCATTTGGCAAACGGTGGAATGCTTGTAGAGGTTGGAGGAGATGGAAATTTGATGAGTGAATGCCTTGAAAGTATGAAATATTTAGCAGAGACAATAGGTGAAATTGTAGATAATAAATAAAACTTTTTAAGGCAATAATAAATATGCTTCTTAAATTTATAAATGCAGCTTAAGCTGCGTCATACATCGGAGATAATAATGAATAGGGTTCAAAAGTTTAGAGAGATAAGGCATTTTAGAATAAAGTTAATAATAATATTTTTTGTTTTTATTTTAACTCTTTTTGCTGGACTTGGTGCAGTTGATTACTCAATGAGCAGTTTGTTGAGTGATGAACAAAGAATACGCATATTTTCAATTCGTCCCTATGGTGAAGAATATTGTAAAATAAGCTTTTTTGACAATAGTTTATATATTAACACAAAATATATTTCAAGGGATTATAAAAGAATGGTCGATTGGCTTGATAGTAAAAGGAAATTATTGTCCCACTAATATTTACGTAACAGATCTGATTTTTTGAAATAGTGATTGCAAAGTTATTTTTTGCAAACACTTAAAAAGGATATTTACAAAATATTACGTCTTCGATATAATTATTATATGATATTACCGTATTAGGGTATTCCTAAAGCTAACTTTTCGATATTGCCATTTCTTTAGGTTTTATTCTATGGCTTTATGGAGTTTATATTGAATATGTTATTTTTAGAAATTGCCTTACACAAGGATGTTTGAATTTTTCTAAAGGATGGCAAAGGATTGCTTTAGCATTGTAACGAAAATCAAACACTCGATTACTTGTTTTGGTAATGGAAGTGTTTTTTGCTGTTAAGAAGTTTGTGACGGTTTTATATTTCTTGTTTCATCTCTTTCGAACGAAGTGAAAGAGGGAAAAACGTAGGGGCTCGAAGTCCCGGAGTTTTTGTTACCCCTCTTTCGAACGAAGTGAAAGAGGGAAAAACGTAGGGACTCGAAGTCCCGGAGTTTTTGTTGAGGTATTATCCAATCAAATGTTCTAAATCCAGCGGGATAGAAGTGTTTACAATTGCAAAGAAAAAGCACTAGATATATGGTCTGGAGGCGAATAGTCTATGAAAAAGTTTCTTATGTGTACATTTTTGTCAATAGTGATTACTATCCAAAGTAGTGCGCTTGTATATGGATATAATAATCCTGTTAAAGCAATAAATAATAAGTTTATGTTTAGCAGTTCAGTATATGGAAATTTTAGTGCTGTTTCTAATAAAAAAGCTAGTACACCAAAAATCATTTCAATCACCTATGAAAACGATTATGTTTTTGGAATAAAGGGTATTATGCAAGCCAAACAAGTAAAATTTACTGCGAAAATGCAGGACTTTACCAGAAAAATAATTGATGGTGACCAATGTCAGTGGTATTTCAGCAATTCCGATATTGCAAAATATTCAAAGGGACAAATAAATATACTCAAAAAGGGTATGACCACAGCTACCGTCGTTATTGACGGTGTATCTACCAGTTTTTTGTTATTTACAAAGGAAAGCGCAGAAGATAATTATGTATTGTATGAGGAGAATTTCAACAATTTATCCGAGGGTACAATACCTAAAGGGTGGATGAGAAAAGATGGCGCCCATGAGATAAATTCGTTTGTGAAAAACGGGGAATTCTTTATTGATGCAAGACATAATCAGGTAAGGGTTTTTTTACCGGAGTATTTAAATAAGTTTGGAAACTATAAGATTGAAGCAGATGTTACCAATTTAGATGCAAAGGATCCAATGCGTTGGAATTCAATAATGTATAGGATACAAAATAATAATTATCCTTTTTATCAAATGACCGTCAGAAAGAAAGCTACTGCCGTAAATGGGACAGAATTTGCGGAAAGAGACATTTCAGATTCTTGGATTGTTGGTAAAACCAACTTCTTTTACGAAGATATTGATGGGTCCAAAATGTATCATTATACTGTTAAAGCTTATAATAACATTGTAGAGCATTGGATCGGAAATGTAATGCTTATGAACTTGGAAATATGGAACAGATACCCCACTGGGGGAATAGGATTTCAAGCTAATGGCAGTATTATGAAGATTGACAACATAAAAATATCTTTGTTGGAAGAGCCTCTTGCAAAGATGAATTCTCCAGAAGAAAATTTTACAAAAATTAATGAAGTTAATACAAAAATAGCTATGGCACCTACAATAGTTACAGAAATAAAAAGCAAAAAAGAATTTGAAAGTCTTATTTCTGCAGGACAAGCTGCAACGGCTATTCTTTCAGTAAATAAAAAGCTTGAAGTCACAGGATTTGGTTCTAATGATGTGATAGGCACCGTTGCTTCATTTTATGAAGCTATGAAATCAAAAGTAATGCCTGCTTTCAGAGTAAACGATTATGAGTCGGCAAAAGCTATATCGGACTATTTAAAAGATCATGGAATAGAGGATGTCTTTGTTATATCAAAGTCTCCGGAGCTAGTTAAGCTCGCTAGAGAAAATTACGCCTTTATAAGGGGAATTGTTGAATTTGAAAAACTGCCTTCAAATTTAGACAGCAGCCAACTTATGAACTTAGGTAATTTTGCAAACAGTAATCTTTCCCGGATAGTAGTGCTTCCTTTAGAAGCTGCAACAAAGAGCAACATACAATTTCTGCAGCAAAAATTGGTAACTGTGTGGACTAAAGATACAACAAAAGAGGATGACAGTGAAAAGCTTGTTACACTCCACAAAATAATTACAGCAGGAACTAACGGTATTATAACCGATTCTACCGAAAAGGCCTTACAAGCGCTATCTTTCTATAATAATAAAACAACCATTATTAGAAAGCCGTTTTTAATTGGTCACAGGGGTGTTCCTCATCTTGCGCCTGAGAATACTATTGAAGGATCCGAGCTTGCTTTTAAACTTGGAGCTGACATGGTCGAAAACGATATATGGCATACTATGCCAGGGGCTGATGGTAAACAGCACGTGGTAGTAATGCATGATGAAACTCTTGAACGCACTACCAATGGAAAAGGAAAAATTTACGAAAAGACTCTAGAACAAATTAGTACTTATTATGCCAATAGGCTGTTTACCGATAAATACCCTACGGCCAAAATTCCTACACTAGCTCAATATTTTGAAAGGTTCAGGGACAAAAACCAAGCTTTTTTTGTTGAAATAAAGAGCAGAGACCCTAAGACAGTCGATCATTTTATTGAGCTTACAAAAAGGGTTGGAGCTAATGGACAAGCTATTGCTATTTCATCAAACGATGACCAACTAAAAAGAACTAAGGCACTTATGCCTGAAATGCCTCTAGGTAATATAAGATCAGGGTATGACTTCAAAACTGATATTTATGGAGCTCTACGCTTTGTTTTATGGGAGGTTCAGAACCTTAATTCAAGCCTTATGCCAAACTGTGAAGCAATAAGCAAAGATTTTATGGAAATTGCAAAGCATAGAGGAATGACCATCTGGCCATGGCATATCAATGATAAGAGTACGGTTATACAATATTTTAAAATGGGTACTTGGGGGATATCTACAGATTGCGCATATGTTCTTTCCGATTGGGCTGTGGATATTACACCAAAACAAAGTTTAGTATCTATGAAAAACGGTGGGATAGCTTTACTTGAGGCAAACGTAAAAACTTACAACGGAACAATAAATAGTGTGGTTCCGGAGGTGCTTATCTTAAGTGGAGAAGAATGTATAGAAGTGAAAGGTGGGGCTATTACCGCTAAAAAAGCCGGCAATGCTTATGTAATGCTTCGCTATACGGCACGCTTATCCGATGTTGAAGAGGATGTCTATGATATTTACACTTCACCGGTGAAAATACAGGTTGAATAATACTTTATACATGTTCCTTGAAAGTCCAAAATTTCGTATTCAGAGATTTTGGACTTTACTTTTAAGTATTAATATTTATCATTACAATGACGATATAGTTACTGATTTATTTATACGCTAATTTCTTATGATTATGAGAAGAGGTAACAATAATGTTACACAATGACAAAAGTATTGATTTTGGTTGTAAGGAAGAATCATACAAACTTGCAATAAAGACAATTGCTACTTCGGTGCTGTTTGCTATTTTGGCGCTAATTGTTATTTCTACAGGAATTATGGGCGTAAAAAGCAACCAATTACTCTTAGCTTTATTAATTTTTTCTGTCTTTACCTACTGTATGCTCACAGCTGTGTGGTTTTTCAAACTCACCAACCCTTGGGTAAAGTATGCCATTATAGTGGTTTTGTCTTTAGGTGTATCTTGTGTAAATATTTTTTGCCGAATGAATAAATTAAATGTTACTTGGCTTTATGTAGTGGTAATTGCAAGTATATTTTTATCAACAAAAGCAAACTGGTTTTCAATGGTTTTTCAGCTGCTAACGCTAACCATAAGTGATTATATTGCAGTTACATATTTCCCTCAAAATTTTGACGGCACCACGCCTTGGTTTGTTTTGGCTATATCGAACGGTATACAGTTTATAATAATGTCCCTGTTTTGTATTGCAATTAGTTATAAGATTTCCGGTTTGCTAAAAAGAATGAAAAAAGGTGAAGCAGAGAAGAAGAAGACTTTAGAGAGACTAGGTGACGTTTTGAAAGCGTCTTCAAGTGTTTCTGATACATTGAATAAGTCTGTAAATCAAATATCGGAAGCAGCAACTGAAAGTGAAAAACTAAATAGTAAAATAGCTGTAGATGTAGAACACTTACTGGCAAACTTTGAAAGTACATTGGTAGATATGGATTATGCTTTGAAAGCTACAGAAATTATTATGGAAAAACACTCAAGTATTTCTCAAAAGGGACAAACAATAGCTGATATATTCAGTCAGGAAGATACAATGAATGACAGTGTACAAGTGATAATTGACAATGCAGTCAAGCTGATGCAAAGTATTGAAAATAGTACTGAAGAAGGTATGGAACTTGTTGATTTAATTCATCAAAATTCAATGGCGGTTATGAATACATTAGTACTTATTAACGGAACCGTCGAGAAAATAAAATCTCTTTCTTTAAATGCTTATATAGAGGCTTCAAGAGCAGGAGATTTTCAGAATGGATTTGAGGTAGTAGCTTATGATATTAAGAAGCTTGGAGAAAGAGCTGAAAAAGAAAGTCAAATGATTTTTTCATTGACAAAAGACACAACTTCGGAAATAGAGTTTGCTTGTAGATCCGTTAAGGAAGATATTGAATGTATCAAAGCTGGACAGGAGATTGTTCAAAAAGTCGAACAGCTCTTTGAAAAGGCATCTGTTGAAAACAAAAATGTCAACAAGCATATTCAAGATGTAAATGACAATATAAAGTTTATTGCAGACAGTGATATAAATATCAATAAATTGGTAAAGTCCATAAAGGAGTTGAATGTTGAAAGTATAGAAGAGCTTAGAGGTGTTTCTGAGATAACCGTGCAGCAAATTGAATCCTTTGATGAGTTTGTTGGTGTGCTAAAAGGTATGGAAAAGATAGCTGAAGAACTAAAGAATGTTATTGGGACTCTCTAAGCTATCTCAAAAAATTTGATTTGCATTTTTTGCACAGTAAAACAATGCTCTTTTTGTTTGGAGGCTTTTGTATTTTCGACAATTGTTTGATAAGGGGTAAATTGATGATCAAATGGGATGAAGAAAAAAATAATATATATATAGACAATGAAATTGAGTCAAACAATATATCTGCAAAGTTTCTGTTTGTTGCTTTCGTATTATTGATACCCGTAAGTGTTCTTGTGTACTTTAAAATTCTCGGAGAAAAAGTTGATATGCTTCCAGCATTAGTTGTATCAATCTTTATCTTAAGTATACCTGTATCGCTTATTTTGATTTTTAGAGTTAGAAGATGGTGGGTAAAATACTTACTTATAACTACGCTAATTTGTATTACAGGGATTCTAAGTATACAATCTGCAGGTGCATTTACTATTGCATGGATCGTAGCTTTAATATTTTCCTCATTATATTTTTCAAAGAAACTTACATGGTATTGTTTTATATTGCTGATACTCGTACAGGCTTTTAGCTCTATTGCAGCGGTTAAAGTGTATCCTCAGTTTTATGGACATGTATGGTATGTTCAGGTTTTATCATTAGTCATGCAAATGCTCATAACCTTTCCGGCATTTTTGACACTGTCGAATCTAACAGAGTGCAGATTCAAAAATCTTGTCCAAAATGAAAAAGAGCAAAATTCAATGCTCGATAAGATGAACTCTATTGTAAATAAAACATCTGAAGCTGCAAAATATATCGCTATTGAAATAAAACATTATATATCTATAGTCGATAAGGCAAAAAATGCGAACGAAACCATGAATAGTCTAGCAAATAAGGTCGCTGCAAAAGCAAAGGATAATACACTACATATAAGTACTGCTCACAGTACAATCGAGAATATTTCACAAAAGCTTAATTTTACTTCTACAGATCTAGACAAGATAGCATATATGTCTTCGAAAGCCTTTGAAATTAAGCAACACGTGAAAGAGTTTATAGATAATGCTACGGAACAAATGATGAGTATAAGTAATAATAAACAGGAGAGTAAAGAGCTTATTTATAAGATAGGAGAACGATCCATAGAAGTAAAAAGAATAGTTGAAATTATATCTTCCATTGCAAGGGATACAAAATTGGTTGCTTTCAATGCACAGGTAGAATCTGCTAAAGCGGGTAATCAAGGAAAAGGTTTTGCTGTAATTGCCGTTGAGGTTGTGAAATTAGCAGAGCTAAATAAACAAGCCGCTACAGAAATAACTGAGCTTGTAAACAATATTCAGAGTTTATCAAAGAAGGCAGTTGAAAATATAGATATAGGCTCACAAATGATTGATAGAGGATTAGGTTCGTTCAATACTTTGAATGCCATATTTAATAGCTTTTCGGAAGTTAGTGATGAAAAGCAACGCCAAATTCAGATTCTGAGTAATGAGTCGAAGGAAATTGCAAAAGCAGCATTGGAAATAGCTCAAAGAGTTAAGAAAATAAAAGATATAAACCAAAAAAGTGCTGAGGAGTTTAAAGACGCAAGTGTTCTGACTCAGGAACAATTTAATTCCATGCAGCAAATAGTGTCTGTTGTAGATAAATGGGAAAGCCTATCAGACAAGCTTGTGGCCATAACAAAAGAGTAAAAGCGAATTACCTAAGGTGTTTCAAAAAAATTCATTAGTCAAAATTTATAGTTCAAACCCAATAAAATCAACTTTTTTGAAACACCAATTGACCAGTTATTTTTTTGGAATCACCTAACCTAAAAAAGTATAAAAAAATAAATTAAATATCCTATTCACAAAAAAGTTCTTATGTTATAATTATATGCTAGTGTAATTATAATCTTAAGAACTTAATTTTATGTTAGGGATAATAGACTTTAGTTATATATCATAGCAAAATTGTAAAAAAGTAAATTAGGATAAAGATTAATATAAATATAGTATTCAAAAGCAGTTTATTCTATTGGAGGATGAATTAATGGCAAGTGAAAGACAAAAAAAGATTAGAAATTTTTGTATAATTGCTCATATAGACCACGGAAAATCTACTTTAGCAGACAGAATGCTTGAGGAGACCGGGGTTCTTACAAAACGGGAGATGGAAAACCAGATTTTAGACAATATGGATATTGAGCGCGAACGGGGAATAACCATAAAGTCCCAGGCTGTTAGAATGGTTCACAAGGCTGAGGATGGGCAGGAATATGTGTTGAATCTTATAGATACTCCGGGGCATGTAGACTTTAATTATGAAGTTTCACGAAGTCTTGCTGCCTGTGAAGGTGCAATACTTGTTGTGGATGCTGCTCAGGGAATTGAAGCACAAACTTTAGCGAATGTTTACCTTGCTCTTGAGCATGATCTTGAGATATTGCCTGTTATTAATAAAATTGACTTACCTAGTGCACAACCTGATGTTGTTAAAAAAGAAGTTGAGGACGTCATCGGGCTTGATGCGAGTGAAGCACCTTTGATTTCTGCTAAGAATGGGCTTAATATCAGGGAGGTTTTGGAAAAAGTGGTAAAGGTGGTACCTTATCCTCAAGGGGATGAAGAGGCACCTTTACGTGCTCTTATATTTGATTCTTATTATGACAGTTATAAGGGTGTTATTGTTCATATAAGAGTTAAAGAAGGAACTGTAAAAGTCGGTGATGAAATCCACATGATGTATACCAAAAATGATTTTATTGTTACTGAGGTAGGTTATTTCAGACCGGGCACTCTTTCGCCTTGTGCAGAGCTAAAAGCCGGTGAAGTAGGTTATATTGCTGCAAGTATAAAGAATGTGAAGGATACAAGGGTTGGAGATACCGTTACCTTGTCGGAAAATCCTGCAAAAGAGCCACTACCCGGTTATAAGAAGGTTAATCCAATGGTGTTTTGTGGAATTTATCCTGCTGATGGTTCTAAATATGGAGATTTAAGAGATGCTTTAGAGAAACTCCAATTAAATGATGCCTCTCTAACTTTTGAGCCGGAATCTTCAGTTGCTTTAGGATTTGGTTTTAGATGTGGATTTTTAGGACTTCTCCATATGGAAATAATTCAAGAGCGTCTTGAAAGAGAGTATGACTTTGATCTTGTCACTACTGCACCTAGTGTTATTTATAAGGTGACAAGGAGTGATGGTGAGAAACTCACTATAGATAATCCTACTAATTTACCACCGGTAGCAGAAATTGAGAGCATGGAGGAGCCTGTAGTAAAGGCCACGATTATGTCTCCTACGGAATTTGTTGGCAATATTATGGAACTCTCACAGGAACGACGTGGCCTATATAAGGACATGACCTATATTGATGATAATAGAGTAATACTGACTTATGAAATGCCTTTGAATGAAATAATATATGACTTTTTTGATGCTTTAAAATCAAGAACAAAGGGATATGCTTCTTTGGACTATGAACTTTTAGGCTACAAGGAATCAGACCTTGTGAAACTGGATATATATTTGAATGGTGAAATAGTAGACGCTCTTTCCTTTATAGTTCATAAGGACAAGGCATATACACGAGGAAGAAGGATAGCCGAAAAACTAAAAGATACTATTCATAAACAGCAATTTGAAATTCCGATTCAGGCATGTATTGGAGGCAAGATAATTGCAAGAGAGACGGTAAAGGCATACAGAAAAGACGTTTTGGCCAAGTGTTATGGTGGAGATATATCAAGAAAGAGAAAACTTTTGGAAAAGCAAAAGGAAGGAAAGAAGAGAATGCGTCAGGTGGGAAGCGTAGAGGTTCCGCAGGAAGCCTTTATGAGTGTTCTCAAACTCGACTCATAAGGATGTGTTTTTATATGGATAATATTATGGGTATATATATTCATATACCTTTTTGCAAGGCAAAGTGTTTTTACTGCGACTTTAATTCTTTTGCATGCAGGGATGAACTTGTCCCTGCATATTTTAATGCTTTAAAAAAGGAAATTTTTTTATATTCAGAAAGGCTTAAAGGGTATAACATAAAAACAGTTTTCATAGGTGGCGGAACACCTTCAGCTGTTGATGCACATTATATATATGAAGTTGTAAGTCTTTTAGACAGGGAGTTTTCTATAGATAAAAAGGCTGAAATCAGTATTGAGACAAATCCGGGAACTCTCACAAAAGAGAAACTTGAATTGTATAGGACAGTAGGTATAAACAGACTCAGTATCGGTCTTCAAGCATGGCAAGACCCAATACTTAAAAGATTAGGGAGAATCCATACAGCTAAAGAGTTTGAGCTAAATATCACACTAGCCCAAAAAATCGGTTTTGACAATATTAATGTAGATTTGATATTTGGAATACCCGGACAAACTTTTGAAGATTGGAGAGAAACTTTAAAGCATGTAGTAGCTTTAAAGCCTCAGCATTTGTCATGCTACAGCCTTAAAATTGAAGAAGGTACTGTGTTTGGTAATAGCTTGGAAAAGGGAGAACTTGTACCTTTAGATGATGAAATTGACAGGGAAATGTACAGTTTCTGCAAAGACTATCTTTTTATGGAGGGGTACAAACATTATGAAATATCCAATTTTTCAAAACCGGGGCTCGAATGCCAGCACAACATGGTGTATTGGAAGGCTGAAGAATATATAGGTTTGGGGGCCGGTGCTCACTCGTTTTTTGAAGGATCAAGATTTAATAATATTTATGATATTGAAAGATATATAGATGGTATAAATAATAATAAAGTCATTTCGGAAAATTCTGAGGTTATAAATAGTAAGGAAAGTATGGCAGAATTTATGATCTTAGGCTTAAGGCTTATAGATGGAGTGAGTATGCAGGAATTTAAAAGTAGATTTAATGAGGATATTTACAATATATATGGCAGTCAAATAGGTAAGATGCTGGAAAAGGGACTTTTGATTGTTAAGGATGGAACAATAACTTTAAGTACAATAGGCCTAGATTATGCTAATCAAGTATTTATGGAATTTATTTGAGGTGTATTTTTATAATTTTTAAAAAGATTAAAGTGAAATTTTACAAAGCACTAGCAAAAGGGAAGAAATTAATTGAAGAGAATAATATTATAAGCTAAAAGCAAATAATATCCATAAAAATATCTTGACAAAAGAAAACTACGGTGGTATTTTTAAAATAGCATTAGCACTCAATCGAGTAGAGTGCTAACAAAAGGAGAGATAAATGATGTTTTTGGACGATAGGAAGAAGTTGATTTTGCATGCTATTATCGACGATTACATCAGTACCGCGGAGCCTATAGGTTCTCGGTCGGTTTCTAAAAAACATGAGTTGGGTCTCAGTTCTGCTACAATAAGAAATGAAATGTCGGATCTTGAGGATTTGGGGTATCTTATACAGCCTCATACATCAGCAGGCAGAATACCTTCCGATAAGGGGTACAGGTTTTATGTAGATCAACTTATGAAGGCGTGTGAACTTACAGTTGACGAGATAAATGCCATGAAAAGTGAGATGGAGACTAAGATTAATGAGCTTAGTCAGCTTTTAAGACAGGCTTCTGCAACAATGTCACGTTTCACAAAGTATACGTCAATGGCAGCAACTCCTGAAAGAAAAAACAGTGAATTAAAGGCTGTTCAGGTTGTTCCTATAGAAAGGGGCAGTGCATTAGTTGTTGTAGTTACTAATGCAGGGATTGTTAAAAACAGTTTGGTTAAAATTCCTGAGACGGTTTCTCCTGAGTTTCTGATAAGGGTTTCAAATATTTTTAATGACAAATTAAGTGGTCTTACTTTAGAACAGATTAATATAGTGGTTATCCGGGAAATAGAGATTTTAATAGGCTCTTCTCAGGAAATTTTGATGCCGATTTTAAATGGAGTTACAGAATGTATCAATCAGATTGATGCTTCTGAAGTGTATCTCGATGGTACAACAAATATATTGAATTATCCAGAGTTTAAGGATGTTGTTAAGGCTAGAGAATTTTTAAATATGATGGATACAAAAGATATTTTACCCTTATTGTTAAAAAGCATAAACAATGATGGTGGTAATGGCATAAATATACAAATAGGAAAAGAAAACAAAATTGAGGAAATGCAAGATTGTAGTGTGATTACAGCTACTTATAATTTAGGAGGATTGGTTATCGGAACCATCGGGATTATAGGACCTACAAGAATGGAATATGCTAGAGTACTTGCAGCGATGAACTATGTCAGAAGAAAGATAAACGAAGAGATTGACAAAATAATAGGTAATAATCTTAAGGCTTTTAATAGAGACAGCAATATAATCAAAGGAGGTTTAACGGATTCCAATGAAGAAAAAAGATAACTTATCTAAGGACACAGAGCAAAATATAAATCAAGAAAGTTTGGATCAGAACATCGAAACTTGTGGTGAATGTAAATGTGAATCAGAGCAATCGAATAATTCTTGCTTAAAAGAAGTGGAAGAAATAAAGACACAGTTAGAGGAAAAATCTAAACAGTGTGAAGAATATTTTGATAAGCTTCAAAGGACGGCAGCTGAGTTTGATAACTTCAAGAAAAGAACTGCTAAAGAAAAAGAGGCTTTGTATTCTGATGCAACAAGCGACGTGGTGGCTGCATTTTTGCCTGTTGTTGACAACCTTGAAAGGGCGCTTGAGGCAGCAAACAACGAGGCGAGTGGTAATTCTCTTAAGGAAGGGGTAGAATTGGTTTACCGACAATTCAAAGATGTGTTACAAAAACTGAATGTTGAAGTTATTGAGTCAGTAGGTAATGAATTTGATCCTAATTTGCACAATGCAGTTTCTCATGTTGATGATGAGCAATATGGAAATAATATAGTAGTTGAAGAGTTTCAAAAGGGATATATTTATAAGGATAAGGTTATAAGATACAGTATGGTTAAGGTGGCAAACTAATATCAACACTTTTTTCTTCTAGGGTGATTTAGAAGAAAAAAGCTGTTTTAATAGTAATTTAGATAGCAGGAATAAACTTATTACTTAGGGATTAAACGTTAATATATTTAATAGGAGGAGGCTTTTTTATGGCAAAAGTAATTGGAATTGACTTAGGAACTACAAACTCATGTGTAGCGGTAATGGAAGGTGGAGAACCTGTTGTTATAGCAAATTCTGAAGGTGGTAGAACAACAGCATCAGTTGTAGCATTTTCCAAGACAGGAGAAAGGCTTGTAGGTCAGGTGGCTAAAAGACAGGCTATAACAAATCCTGAGAGAACAGTTATGTCTATAAAAAGAGATATGGGTACTGACAAAAGGGTAAAGATTGACGACAGTGCATACACACCTCAAGAGATTTCATCAATGATTCTTCAAAAGATTAAGGCTGATGCGGAAAGTTATTTAGGTGAAAAAGTAACTCAGGCGGTTATAACTGTTCCTGCATATTTTAGTGATGCACAAAGGCAGGCTACTAAAGATGCAGGTAAAATTGCAGGGCTTGAAGTTTTGAGAATTATAAACGAGCCAACTGCAGCGGCGTTAGCTTATGGCCTTGATAAAGAAACTGATCAGAAAATTCTTGTATTCGACCTTGGAGGAGGTACGTTTGACGTATCTTTACTTGAAATTGGTGACGGAGTGTTTGAAGTTTTAGCAACACACGGAAACAATAAACTCGGTGGTGACGATTTTGATGATAGAATAATGAATTATTTGGTAGATACATTTAAGAGAGAAAGCGGTATTGATTTAAAGAATGACAAGATGGCTATGCAGAGACTTAAAGAAGCTGCAGAAAAAGCTAAGATTGAGCTTTCCGGTGTGACAACAACAAATGTAAATTTACCGTTTATAACAGCTGATGCTACAGGACCTAAGCACCTTGATATTACAATATCAAGAGCGAAATTCGATGAATTGACAGCTGACCTTGTAGAAATGACTATGGAACCTACAAGGCGTGCAATGAAGGACGCAGATCTTAGTCCGGACAAGATAGATAAGATTCTTCTAGTTGGTGGTTCTACAAGAATACCGGCGGTTCAGGAAGCTGTTAAGAAGTATTTTAATAAAGATCCTTTCAAAGGTATAAATCCTGATGAATGTGTTGCAGTAGGTGCTGCTATTCAGGCGGGAGTTCTTACAGGAGAAGTAAAAGACTTATTGCTTCTTGATGTTACACCGCTTTCTCTTGGTATTGAGACTCTTGGAGGAGTATTTACAAGATTAATTGATAGAAATACTACAATACCTGCTAAGAAGAGCCAGACTTTTTCAACTGCTGCAGACGGACAGACTGCTGTTACTGTAAGGGTATTCCAGGGTGAAAGACAGATGGCAGCTGACAATAAGTTGTTAGGTGAATTTAATCTTGATGGTATTCCACCAGCTCCAAGAGGAGTTCCACAGATTGAAGTTACATTTGATATAGATGCAAATGGTATTGTTCACGTCTCAGCAAAGGATTTAGGTACAGGTAAGGAGCAAAAAGTTACTATTACAGCTTCTACAAACTTGTCGGATGATGAAATTGACAAAGCAGTTAAAGAAGCACAAAAATTTGAGTCAGAAGACAAAGTCAGAAAAGAGGCCGTTGATATTAGAAATAATGCAGACTCTATGGTATTCCAGTCTGAAAAGACCTTGAAAGATCTTGGAGATAAAATCGGAAGTGATGATAAGGAAAAGGTCGAAGCTGAAATAAATAAGGTAAAAGAAGCTTTAAAAGGTACTGATACTGAAGCTATAAAGAAGGCAACCGATGATTTGAGCAAGGCATTTTATGATATATCAGCAAAGATATATCAGCAAAATCCAGGAGCAGCAGGTCCCGATATGGGTGCAGAACCTGGAGATCAGGCTGGTGGTGCTGATGGACAGGAAAATGTCTACGATGCAGATTACAAAGTGGTTGACGATGACAAGTAATTTGTTATAGATTTCAATAAATTTTAGAAAGGCCAAAGTCATTGTAAATGGCTTTGGCTCTTTAACTAAGCTCAAGTTTTAAAGTTTTAAAAGATATTTGCTATTGATGGATACTATGTGATATAATTTTTTCTATGTGTATAAAACTATTGATTTAGAGGAGTTGGTTGGATGGCTAATAAGAGGGACTACTATGAAGTCCTTGAGGTTGACAAAAGTGCATCCGATGCTGATATAAAAAAGGCCTACAGGAAGTTGGCAAAACAGTATCATCCCGATATGAATCCGGGGAATAAAGAGGCTGAAGCTAAGTTCAAAGAAGCCAATGAGGCTTATGAGGTTTTAAGTGACTCTCAAAAGAGAGCTCAGTATGATCAGTTCGGTCATGCGGGCTTTGAACAGGGAGGTTTTGGCGGTTTCGAGGGAGGTTTCGGTGATTTTGGAGGCTTTGGAGATATTTTCGAGACCATTTTTGGAGGCTCCGGTTTTGGAGGAAGAACATCCTCAAGAACACGAAATGGGCCTCAGAAGGGTGCGGATTTAAAATCTTCAGTGGATATAAGTTTTGAAGAAGCGGCTTTTGGTGTTGAAAAGGAGCTTTCTATCAACAGAATGGAGCCTTGTGAAAAGTGTGAAGGTTCGGGATCAAAGCCAGGAACCAAGCCTTCAACGTGTCAGCATTGTAATGGGACGGGTCAGATTCAGTATAAACAAAGAACTCCTTTTGGACAATTTGTTAACATTAAGACCTGTGATGTTTGTCACGGAGAAGGTAAAGTTATAACCAATCCCTGTGATGCATGTAATGGTAAGGGTAGAATCAGGAAGCCAAAGAAAATAAAAATAAATATACCTGCTGGTATTGCTGATGGACAGACACTAAGAGTAGAAAGAGAAGGTGAACCTGGTTCAAAAGGTGGTCCGTCGGGAGATTTGTTTATTTCTGTAAGGGTAAAGTCTCATGCTATTTTTCAGAGACAGGGCAATGACGTTGTTTGCGAAATGCCTATAACCTTTGTCCAAGCTGCATTAGGCACTGAACTAGAGGTTCCTACTCTTGACGGTAAGGTTAAATACCAGATTCCTGAAGGTACTCAAACGGGTTCGGTCTTCAGACTTAAGAACAAAGGAATACCTTTCATAAGGTCAAACGCACGTGGTGATCAATATGTCAAAGTACAAGTTGAAGTGCCCAAGAAGCTTAATGAAAAACAAAAAGCAATTTTAAAGGAATTTGCAGAATTAAGCGGTGATGAGGTACATGAGCAGAGAAAATCTTTTTTTGATAAAATGAAAGATGCTTTAGGAATGTAGCTGAGGCCATTTAGAATTTGTGAAAGTAAAATTGCAAAAATTTTTAGAAATAACCTAAAGGATCTTAATTCATAAATTTTTTTAATTTGATGAATCCCCTTGGAACGACACTATGAAGGAGGAAGCAAACATAAACTTTTGAAGAGTTTATAAGCTTTGCGTAACCCACTATATGATTTGGTACGAAGTAAGGATAAAGACAACAGAAGAAGCCTATGATGCCGTGACTGAAATGCTTACAAATATAGGAGCGGGTGGAGTGGCTATTGAAGATCCTAATGACATAATAAGTGAACTTTCAAAGCCCGATACTTTGGATTATGCCGATGACGAATTTCTAAGCAGCTTAGAAGATGGTGTTACAATAAAGGCGTATTTTTCTGAGGAAGTAAGTATTTCCGAACTTACATCGCTAATTGAGGAGAAACTTAAGTTTATAGGTCAGTTTCTCGAGGTTGGCGAGGGTTTTATCGGAACTTCACAAGTGGATGACGAGGATTGGAGTACTTCTTGGAAGAAATACTACAAGCCTCTGAATTTGACAGAAAAGCTTGTTATTAAGCCCTCATGGGAAGATTACGAAAAAAAGGAAGATGAAATTGTAATTGAGATGGACCCGGGTATGGCTTTTGGAACAGGAACGCATGAGACTACAAAAATGTGCTCGGTTTTATTGGAGAAGTATATAAATCCTGACGATACTGTAGTAGACTTAGGCTGCGGTACCGCAATACTTTCAATAATTGCAGCAAAACTGGGTGCAAAATCTGTTACTGCTGTTGATATTGATGAAGTTGCAGTAAAAGTTGCTAAAGAGAATTGTGCAATAAATGGCGTAGCTTCACAAGTTTCAGTATTTAGAGGAGTCATAGATGATATAAAAAAAGAAAAATCAGATATTATTGTTGCGAATATTATTGCAAATGTTATAATTGATATATCAGGTAAAATTTCTTCTTACTTAAAGAAAGATGGTCTTTTCATAACTTCCGGTATTATCAAGGAAAGAAGAGAGGAAGTACTGGAGGCATATACAAAGTTAGGTTTTAAATGCGAGCAAATTGATGAACTTGGTGAATGGGTGGCGATTGTATTTAGATGCCTAGATTCTTTATAAACTCAAAAGATATTTTTGACGATAATATTAATATCAAAGGTGACGATTATAATCACATTAAAAAAGTGTTGAGGCTTAAGTGTGGAGAAATTGTTACACTCAGTGACGGTGTTGGAAATGAGTATGAAGCTAAAATCGAGGAGTTTGGGGATGGTTTTGTACATACAAAGGTTATTGAGTCTTACAAAAACGCTACGGAGCCTCCTATTAAAGTTACCTTATATCAAGGCTTGCCTAAATCGGACAAAATGGATTTTATTATTCAAAAAAGTGTAGAATTGGGTATAAGTAGAATAGTTCCGGTCATAACTGAAAGAACTGTAGTAAAGCTTAGTAATGAAAAGGATGCTTTAAAGAAGTGTGAACGTTGGAACCGTATTTCACAAGAAGCAGCAAAACAATGTAATAGGGGCATTATACCTGAAATAGAAATTCCCATAACCTTTAAGCAGGCGATAAAGCAGACGAAGGACAAATCTTTATCGTTGATACCTTATGAAAAGGAGTCTAATAACTCATTAAAACAAATTCTTAGAGCAGTAAGCAATATAATTGAAGTATCTGTTTTTGTCGGACCGGAAGGTGGATTTACAGAGCAGGAGATTGAAGAGGCAGTTAAATTCGGGATTAATTCCGTTACACTAGGTCCTAGAATACTTAGAACCGAAACTGCCGGCATTGCTGTTTTATCAATACTCATGTATGAATTGGGAGATGTGGGTTAATGAGAAAGCTAACTTTTGTTGTAGTGGACGATGCAGTTTTTATGCGTACTTTGTTAAAAAAGATGATTGAAGAAGTCGATGGCTATACAGTTGTGGGAGAAGGTGCAAATGGATATGATGCAATTGATTTAGCAAAGCTGCATCAACCTGATGTAATGACCTTAGATATAACTATGCCTGAGTTAGATGGAATAAATGCCGTAAAAGACATCCTTAAATTCAGTCCTGAAACAAAAATAATTATGGTCTCAGCAATGGGTCAGCAATCAATGGTTATAGAGGCCATTAAACTTGGCGCAAAAGATTTTGTGGTAAAGCCCTTCGAAAAATCGAGAGTCATACAAGCTATAGGCAATGTCATGATTGATTAATAAAAAAAGTTTTTTTAAGTAATACAGTATACTAAAAGTCCTTAACACATTCAAAAAGGACTTTTGTTTATTTTATGTGTAATTACTTAAAAACACATTACTTACAACAAACCCAGAACAAGTATAAACCTATATTAAAAAAGCTATAACAAAAGAACAGCAAAACAAACCTAATTAAGGTTAAAGCCTGTTTTAGTGTCAAATGACGCAATTACTTGACC
>JAEZUI010000181.1 GCA_023421115.1 Bacillota bacterium
AATTACTTGACCTGAGCATTAGAATCTGTTGCCGAAAGCTTGATAATTTGAAGCAAAAATGCCACGGATGGCATTTTTAGCGTCTCGGGACAGGATGTCCCATAGACGCGTGCGATAAATTATCAAGCCGAGGCTTACAGATTCTATGCGAAGGTCATGGAATGGAGTTGTTTGACACTAAAACAATAGGTATTCCCTTTATATTGGTTTTTAATTTACAGTACCACTAATTTGGACCCGAAAGCGCAAGGGTTTCAAGTCATAAGCGAATTTTCTTGAAATACCTAATTCTTTCAAATTTTTATTAATAGATTTAAATATAAAACAAAAAGATAAGGAGGCATAAATGGTATGAATCTTACTGAAATGCTTTTGACTAACGATATATGTGAGTTTAAACTACCTGAGAAGGAGCTTGAAATCAAAAGACTTAGCGAGATTTACAAGCTGCCTTTTGTAATTACCTTTCGTGCCATAAGACCTGATGAAGAAGAGGATATTCAGAGAGATTGCATGAGTATTACAAAGGATGGAGTGGACATTGATTCATCTAGAATGAAATACCTTACAGTAGCAAAGTGCATTAAAAATCCAGATATAAGAAATAAGGAGCTTCAAAAGAAATTTAATGTGGAAAATCATTTGGAATTGTTAAAAAAGCTTTTTCTCATAGGAGAGGTTACGGCAGTATATGAACAAATTCAGGAATTAAGCGGGTATGGTAAGGATAAGGTTGAAGAAGTAAAAAACTCATAAGCAGGGATAGGTTGACCTATCTCTGCTATAGAAACTGGCAAAAGGGCATACTTCCGGGTATCACGCGAAACCTGCCTGCAGGGGAGAGAATTGTGCTGGAGGCCTTTATAAGGTTTGAGGATGAACAGAAGAATGAGGCATTTGAAGAAATATGTGATTCACAAATGCAGTGTCCTTATGTGTTGCTAAATTTACTATAACCTTTAAAAATACTGGCATATGCAGTAAAGGTGGTGAGAAAATGGAGGCAGTAGTAGGTAGAAATAACAGTATAGATGTGATAATCAACTATATAGAGAAGAATAGAAGCAAGCTTGACGAAGCTAGAAGACTACTCGAAGCAATGGAGAAAAAGGTTTATACACCAGCGTTAGAGCTTGCTGACAGAGCAAAAAGCAAAATTACATCTATTCAAAACGTACTAAAGGCTATTGATAATAAAGCGTTTAAACCTGTTTTGGAGATAACCGATAAGGCAAAGCAAAAAATTACCGATATTAGGGATGGCCTTAAGGAATTGGACAAAAAGGTCTTAAGTCCAATTATTAAACTAACGGGTGGTGACAACAGCAAACTGAAGTTTTTGCAGGATGGGCTTAAAGCAATTGACATGAAATTCTTTACACCAGTGGTACAAGTAATGGATAAGGCAACCGCCAAAGTAAAAGGAATTAGAGAAGGACTTAAGGCCTTTGATAAAGCGATTTTTAAACCGGCTGTCGAATTGATAGACAGAACAACAGATACAATAAAGTCAATTAAAAGCGGTTTGGATTTTATCGGTAGTAGTGGCGCTAAGGCCTTTGATATTGCTAAGAATTCGTTAAGCACTTTTAGTACAATACTTAATGCCGCTAAAGGACAGATAATTATGGCAACTTTAGCTCAATGGGGCTTCAATTCAGCCATGCTGGCCAATCCTGTAACATGGATAGTTATTGGTGTTATAGCCTTAATTGCAGCGATTATTCTAATGGTAAAACACTGGGATAAAGTTAAAGCTGCTGTATCTGGTTTGGTAACATGGTTGAAAAACGTTTTTACATCAATAGGGACATGGCTTTCAAACAATTGGAAAAAGGTTGTAACGACAATACTTCTGCTTTTAGGCCCAATTGGCTGGGGGATACTTGCTCTGGTAAGGATCATAAGGACTAACTGGAACAGTATAAAAGAAACAGTAATAGCAGTATGGCAAGCTGTATCGGGGTTCTTTATAAAACTATGGGATGATATAAAGTTAAAAGCAATGGGCGTATGGAATGCAATCGGAAAGACAATAGGAGATATCGGCAACGGCATAAAAATGGTTTGGGAGAGTGTAATTGCATGGCTTGGAGAGAAATTCTCATGGATACAGGGTATTGTGGATAAACTCTTAAATAATCCTGTATTTAAAGTCATTTCCGGTGGTGTAAAGGGTGGAATTGATATAGCCGGAAAGTTTATTTCCAACGTTTCCGATTGGGCTTTTGGAAAGGATGACAATAGTAAAACCATACCCGGCCAAAACAGAAAGGAAACTTTGCAAAAGAAAGCTGATATGGGAAGTGGTACCCAGAACAATAACAATATCGGCACACAAAGCAGCGTATTGAAAAAAACAGGTGCTTTATCAACCGGCAGCAATAAAGCAATTCAGGGTCCCGGTACAGTTAATATTACAATTCCGAAAATAGCAGACAGCATTGTAGTACGTGAAGATGCAGACATTGATAAAATCAGCAAAGCTATAGCAGAAAAACTCAAGCAACATTCTGTAAACATGGGGGTGGCTTAAATTGGAGATCTCATTAGTGCTCACAGAAAGTGATGAGAAGTTGATTTTACCTGTTCCTCCCCAAGAGTTTACAATACAGAAAGGAAACAACAACCAGGTAGTTACTGTAGAAGGAATAGGAGAACTCAATATTATCGGAAGTGCAAAACTTGTAGGCTTGTCAATATCCAGTTTTTTTCCGAGTCAGTATTATCCCTTCTGTACATCAAAGGAGATAAAAGAGCCTTATGATTATGTTGAGATTATTGAAAAATGGATAAAAACCGGAAAGCCTATTATCCTTAACATAGAAAGGCATGGGTTTTATCTTACCTGTCTGATAGAAAACTTTTCCTATGGAGAAAAGGATGGCAGTGGGGATGTATATTACACAATGGACATAAAGGAATACAAAATCCTTAGACCAAACATCGAGAATTCAGGGATCAGTAATTCGGATTTAAGACAGCAAACCAAAAAGCCTGCAAAGACATATATTGTGAACTCGGGAGATACACTCTGGAAAATAGCACAAAGGGAATACGGAAACGGATCTAAGTGGAGGGAAATAGCTGATAAAAATGGAGTAAAAGATCCGAAGAAACTGCAAATCGGGCAGAGGTTGGTGTTGTGATATGAAAATACTTTATATAACCCATGAGGGCAAAACAACCGAGATTACCAATTTGTGCAGCAGTATACAGTGGAGTGGAGACATAGGGCAGGTTGCAAGGAAGCTTGATCTTGAAATAGCTGACCCTGCATATGACAAAAACAATTACCATGTAGATATCTCACTAGGCGGGCTTATAAAACTTTTTTACACAAAGGAAGCTTCAAGGGAAAATAAAAACATAGAGCTTGAAATATTTCAGGGATATGTTTTTATGAAAGAAAAGGATTTTAGTAGTCAGACAATAAAGCTCCTTTGTTATGACGGCTTGATATATCTTACAAAATCCAAAGCAAGCTATAATTTTCGTGAAACTACGGCAGAGCAAATAGCAGATAAAATGTGTCAGGATTTCGGCATACCAAAGGGACAGTTCTCCGCTACGGGGATTAAGCAAAGCGGTATATTTGTTTCAAAATCACCTTATGAAATAATCATGGAAGCTTACAAGAAAGCCTCCCATCGGAACAAAAAAGAGTATGTTGCACAGATGCACGATGGCAAGCTTAATATTATCGAAAAAGGGGATAAGAAAGTAGACTATATATTAGATCCCCAAACTAACATACAAAGTTCCCGCTATAGTGAGAGTATTGAAAACATGGTAAACAGAGTAAGGATATATGACGATAGGGGCAATATGGTAAAAGCCTTAAACGACAAGGGAGAAAAGGTTGACAGGATAGAGAATGAGAACTGGATAAACCTGTATGGAGTGTTGCAGGAAGTCTATCAGAAGGAAAGTGGAACTGATCCCTTTAGTGTGGCTAAAAACATGCTCAAAGATGCAGAAAGAACCGGTGAAATTGAAGCATTAGGAAATGTGGAATGTATAACGGGAAATGCAATACAGGTTAAGGAGTGCTACAGTGGAATTAAGGGTCTGTTTTATATCAATAGTGATACTCATTCATGGAAAGACGGGTTACATACTATGCGCTTAGGTCTGGATTTTGAAAGGGTATCCAATTAAAGAGGAGGTTTTGGTAAAATGAGAGATAACAATCCCTATTCCGAGATAATAGGCATGATGATGGAACAAGGTTCAAAGTACAATCCTCCTTCAATACAACTTGCAGAAGTTCTTGTTCCCCCTCCGGAACTAATAATAAAAATGGGAGATATCCAGGTTGACAAAAACAATATATTAATAGCCGATTACCTGCTTAAAGAGTACAAAAGGGCATATTATGCCAATGGGAAAATGGTATTTAACGACTCGGATTGCGGTACAACCGATTCATATATATGCGGACATGCTTCACAGACTCATTCCCATAAAGTAGTGTCTGTCAAAATAGATACCGAGGATTATTCCGTAGAGGGTAAGGGGAAGGAAGATGGCAAATACCTCTGGTTTAAGGATACTCTTGAAAAGGGGGATTTGCTGGCAGTAATGCCTACCTGTGATATGCAGATGTATATTGTTTTGTCAAGGCTAGTAAAACCTGATGCTTTCGAATAAGTTGATTAAGGTGATTCCAAAAAAAACTTTACAATTGCCATTTCAAAAAATTTGATTTACATTTTTTGCACTGCAAAATAATGTTCCTCTGTTTGAAAGCTTTTAAGCTTTCATGATGGGCTGTGCGGCCTAAATATTGTATAGGTTATTTTTTGAAATGGCCTATAGGAGGTGAGATAAAATTGGGTGAAATATTATTTCCATTCATTGATTATCAGCAGGCGAAAGAATTGGTGAAGGAAAAGTCCATACCAAAAGAATATGCCTGGGATTTTTCAAACAACCATTTCATTCTTCAAAATGGGAGAATGGTGGTTTTAGAAGGTGTTGAGGCGATAAAAGTGTGGATATACAAAATGTTTAGAACGCCTAGATACAGGTATTTGATATACTCCTGGAATTATGGCCACGAACTTGAGGATTTCGTAGGGGACGGTTATTCGGCCGGAATAGTGAGGAATGAAGTAAAAAGATTTGTAGAGGATGCGTTGGCTTTGAATTCACGTATAAAAGCAGTATCAAATTTAAAAGTAAGTTTTGAAAAGGACAAGCTTAATGTAAGTTTTACCGCGCTAACAGATTATGGGGAGGTGAGTGTGAATGTATGAAAATCAAACCGATCAAACATTAAAGCAGCGCATTTTAGAAAGAATACCTTCCGATATTGACAAATCGGAAGGTTCTTTTACATATGACGCTATTGCACCTGCGGCTGTCGAACTTGCCCAGATGTATATAGAGCTTGATGGAATACTAGACAAAGCATTTGCTCAGACAAGCAGCGGAGAATGGCTTGAAAAACGTGCGCAGGAGTATGGTGTTTACCGTAAAACGGGAACTAGTGCAACAGGAAAAGTAGAATTCAAGGGAGCTGATGGAACAGTAATCCGAGAGGGGACTTTGGTTCAAACCGATGCAGGTCTTAAGTATACCACAAAAGGTTTAGTAATAATAACTGGCGGGGTAGCAACAGCTGAAGTAATAGCGATTGCAGAGGGAAATAAATATAATGTTCCATCAAAGACAATTTCCCTGTTGCCGGTTCAGCTTACCGGTGTTATCGGTGTTGAAAATTCAAAGCCTATAGCAGGAGGCACAGATGCTGAAACTGATAAAGATTTTTTGCAAAGACTTTTATTAAAAACCCAGACACCTGCAACTAGTGGTAATGTTCACCACTATAAGCAGTGGGCTCTTGAGGAAAAGGGTATAGGTGATGCAAAAGTTTTTCCGGCTCAGGAGGGTACCGGCGGTACAGTAAAAGTTGTTGTTGTTGACAGCAATCGGCTTCCGGTGGGAAACGACAGCGAGCTTTTAAAAAATGTAAAGGACAAAATTGAAAGTTTAAGACCTGTCTGTGTCAAGGTTTCGGTTGAGTCGGCCAGGGAACTGCTCATTTCCGTTTCAGCTACTGTTGAATTGGAAGGGAACAGCAGCCTAGAAGCTGTGGAAAAGGAGTTTAGAATTAAACTCACAGAATATTTAAAAAGTATAACCTTTGCCGAGAACCGTGTCAGTTATAGCAAGATTAACAATGAACTGATTGAAACAACCGGTGTAAAAGATATTTTTGATTTGAAAGTAAATGACACAAAAGACAATATTGAATTATCAGAGATTCAATGCCCTGTCGTAGGTGGGATAGATTTGAAGCCTTCAAACAAATAGGAGGTGAAATTGATTATGTCAGAAGTTAGCAATTTGAAAGAGGCGAAAGGAAAGACCAATTTAATGGATTACCTTCCTAAATGGTATAACGAAAATAAAATCATGGGAAGTTTACAGGGTGCATTATCGGTGCCTGTAGATGAGCTTAAAGAACATATTGAGGATGTGTTCAGCCAACTTTTTGTTGAAACTGCCACATGGGGACTGGATTTATGGGAACGTGAGCTAGGCATAGAGGTCGATAAAAACAAGACTTATGAAAACAGAAGAAAACTTGTGCTGGCAAAAATCCGTGGTGTGGAAATAACCACGCCAAAGGTGTTGAAGAGTTTGGCGGAACTGTTTTCGGGAGGAGAAGTGGTTATTAAGGAGTTTCCTGAAAAATACCACTTCATAGTCAGATTTCTTGGTGTTAGAGGTATACCACCCTCTGTATCTGATCTTAGAAGTGCTATTGCAGAAATCAAGCCGGCTCACCTTACTTTTTCCTTTGAATACTCTTTTTTTATTTGGAATGAAGCCTCTACCTATATTTGGAATGAGATGAAAAAAATGACCTGGAATGAAGCGCGTACTGCAACACCAAAGTATCTGCAAAACACATGGGATGTTCTTGGGACAGCTAAGGTTGAACCTACCTGGGAGGACTTAAAGACAGCTAGCTGGGGAGATTTTAGGAAAAGAAAAATAAATTAATGTTAGGAGGAGATAATTATGTTATATTCAAGCAACTACAATTTAAAGAAACCTGAAGGGACGGACATTGTAGAGGTAGACGACCTGAATTATAATACTGACGTCCTCGATACCTTATTAACTCCAAGTGCCGACCCGCTGCAAGTACCAAAATCAAACGGACCGGCAAAATTGCCTTTATGGATTTCCTGGATTGCAAACCGTATAAAAGCTGTTACAGGAAAGACAAACTGGTATGATGAGCCGGATATAACATTAGCAGGTGCAAAAGCTCACGTAAGCAGTGCAGCACCTCACAGCGGACATGTATTGGCAAGTGATGTTGTTGCTCAAGCTACTGCAAACAAAATTCTTAAACTGGATGCCGCAGGGAAGCTTCCTGCCAGTATTACCGGCGATGCAGATACTTTAGACGGCAAACATGCCGCAGATTTTGCTGCCGCCAGTCATAGCCATGGAGCCGGCTTTACCGTAAGAACAGGAACAATACCCGATCAGGGAAAAATAACTCCGACAGAGGGCTATAAGAACCATAAATACTTTGTTTCTCTTGCAGCAGTAAATGCTTACTCAGGAGCCTTTGATATTCCATTGGTATCGAGGGGAACCTATCCAAATACTAAAACTGTTGGATCGGATACAACCAGAATTGGATATACGTGCACTGTTAATCAGGAAACTCTGGTAGTTACAGCTAGAGTCCTAGCTGACAATAATGAATGGGTATCGGGAACTGCCAACTATATAGAAATTGCATGGAATTAGGAGGGCTTAAATATGTATCAATTAATGATTTTAAACTCTGAAGGGGATATTTTAGGTGCTTATAGTGACAGTAACAGATTACCCGATGTAAGAGAGATATTTCTGGACAAAGACTACATTGGGGTAGAGGTTCCGTATAATATGGATCTGATTGAAAACTATGGTGAATATTGTTTTAGGGATAATCAGTTTATAAAAATGGAGCCAATAGATTACCAGATAACTAAATTTTATATCAGCCCGAATGAAATTACTACCATATTTGTTCCTAAAGATACAACAGCTGCTATAGAAGATGCTGAATATGAAATTGATGATGGTGTTATTGAATATTCCAACTCCAGTCCGGGAGAGTATAAGATTTTACTTATGGCAAAAGGCTATAAAAATACAATTGTAAAGGTAGAGGTGATAGAAGAATGAGAATACAAGTCAAGAAGGATACAAATGATTTTTTAGAAGAGCTTACTGACATAAAATATGAGTTGGAAAAAATTCGACAAGATAACATAGAACTGGCAGATCAAATTGAAAAATTCAAAGGAATATTACTGCAATACGGGATTATGAGCTAGGTGGTCTGTAACAGCATTTATTGAAGGATACATTCGGGGGCTAATGGCCCTCGAAATTTTTATATCACCTCTTTCGAACGAAGTGAAAGAGGGATAATTATATTTAAGTATAATGGAGTGATTGCATGGCTAATGAGATAAATTCAGTCATAATAACAAGCATGGATAGCAACTATGAAAAAAATCTGCTAAAGGATTTCCTGTATACTCTATTTAATTTTGCAGGGTATAAAGGAAAAGTTATTGTACTTGATTATGGAATGAGCAGCAGTGCGGTTAATATAGCACAGAGGGATTATGAAGTTAAAATTGTAAAATGTTCGAGGGACGGAAGGCAAATATTTTCTGTAAGAAACAGAGATATAGTGTCTGTAATACAAGAGCTTCCAGAGGATATTACACATGTTATGGCGGTTGATAGTGGGGATGTGTGGTTTCAAGCACCTATCAATGAATTGTTTGAACTATGTGACAGTAAAATAGGATATGTTGAAAGCTACTATTATATGAGCAGTGATTTGTGGGCAAAGAAGTTTTTAAAGATACTTGGACCTCACGAAATGAATAAGTTGTTACATAATTTCAGAGCTACAAAACTAAAAAATGCCGGCATGATGTGTGGCCCGAAAGATTTAATATGCTGCGTTGCAAATGCTATCAATGAATTAACTGTGAAGGCAGGTTTGGATTATTTTGGTCTTGACCAGGTTTACTTTAATTATATCATTAATAAACTTGATTCAAATCTAAAGATTGTCCTCCCCAAAAAATACAACTATGTTCTTGTTGATAATAAAAGATCATTAATTTTGGAAGATGACAAGATTTATGATAATGATCATGTGCTAGTAAATGTAGTTCACAATGCAGGTGGAGCTTATGGCAGGGTTATAAAAAAAGAAGTAGGCAACTCTTTTGATTATTTACAATACAGGAGAATAAGACAGATTCATACTAATCACGAGGAGGGGATATAATGGAGGCTCAATTATTTTCTACACAAGAACTAATCGCGTATATAAAAAGTTTTCCATGGAAAAGAAAAATACTGCAGCTGCATATACATCACACATGGAAGCCAAACCATAATGATTATAACGGCAAAAACGGTTTTGAACTTCAAAAAGCAATGAGAAATTACCATGTAAACACTAATCATTGGAAGGATATCGGTCAGCATTTAACACTTTTGCCCGATGGAAAATGGATTACAGGAAGGGATTTCAATCTCGACCCTGCATCAATCGAGGGCTGGAATCAAGGTGCCTTTGCGATAGAGATGATAGGAAATTTTGATATAGGTAGGGATAAGTTTGGCGGAGCACAGGCAGATGCAATGTTTGAGTTTTGTGCTGCTTTTATTGTGGACAGAAACTTAGACATAAAAACTGATGTAAAATTTCATAGAGATAACCCTAAGGCCGGTAAGTCATGTCCCGGAAGTAGTATTAATAGAGAGAACTTTTTTATGCAAATGGCAAAAACTATTTGCTTACTTCAAAATCCTAAAACACCTTCCGATGAGTGGAAAATAAAAGAAATTGATTATCTTGCCTCTGTTGGAATAATAAATGATCCGGAAGGATGGAAAAAGAAAGTAAATGAACCAATGCCGGTTTGGGCTGCAATTACTATTATGAGTAACATATTTAAGAAACTTCAGAATCAGGGGTGATCATTTTGGATATTTTTCAGGAGATAGGTAAGGGTGTAACAGGAAATGAAGTATCAGAGATGGTAAGGGGCTCAAGTACCGATAATTTGTTCATATGGGCTCTTGTTGTTATTTTGCTTATTTTCATAGCAGCCTTTGTAGTTATAATTAAAGTGTTTCTAAATACTTCAGTTAAGACAAATGAAGGACTAAAGGCTATAATTCAGCAAAATGCAGAGCAGGTAAACATCTTTAGGGAGTCTCTTGACAAAATGGCAGAAAATTTCCGGGTACTATCTGAAAGTATGGCGAAATTCCAGGTTTTCAGGAGTGCAGAGGATGACAAGTTCGATATATTAATGCGTAGATTTCAGGAATCAAAAAATGAAATTGCAAGCAGCCACAATAATCTCAGTAATATGTTCAGAAATCTTGAGAAAAATGAACATCAACTGCATTCTGATATAAAGCAGAGCTTAGAGAAATTTAGGACCACAATTCTTGAAATGAGGTCCTTTTTTTGTGGTATTTCATCTAGAAAGCAGAAAAGGTTGGAAGAGATGTTGGTTAATGAGGAGATTTGCACAAGGGACCAGCTGGAAAAAATACTGAAGAAACAGGCTGAAGAAGCAACTGACAATGTTGAGTATTGGCCAATGCAAGAATATTAAAGTCGAGAGGATGGTAGTTTATGGATGAATTTTTATCAAGTGAAATAGTAAATACTGTATTTACTGTGGTTGTAATTCCGTTTTTAGGGATATTGGTAAAGTATGCGGTAGCTTTTCTCAAAGTAAAAGCCGAAGAAGCAAAACAATCTGCAAATAACAATAATTTTAACAGATATATTTTAATTGCAGAGGATGCACTTGAGACGGCAGTTTCTGTAGTAAGTCAAACCTATGTTGATAGTTTGAAAAAGGAAGGAAGTTTTGACATTAACGCACAGCTTGAGGCATTTAATATGGCCAGAGAAAAAGCAGTCGGAATTATGGGTGGGAATGTAAAAAAGATGCTGCAATACATTTACGAAGATTTAGATATGTGGATTGACAATAAAATAGAATACTATGTTAATAAACAAAAGGGTTGAGGTTAGGCCCTTTCAAAAAATAACCTATACAATATTTAAGTCACAAAGTCCATCATGAAAGCTTAAAAGCTTTCAAACAGAGGAACATTATTTTGCAGTGCAAAAAATCTAAATCAGATTTTTTGAAATGGCAATTGACCAGTTGCCTTTTTTGGAATCACTTTATGAAAAAATTCAAAGAAATAAGTTCTAAATCCCGAACATATGTTTGATTTTCAATCTGAAAAGTGTTATAATATTTGTAGAGAATCTTAAATAAATAATATAGTTCACCTAAGTAAAAATGCTTAAATACAGGTATAACAAATACTTAGCAATTAAGTAATTTGATCCGACTACGGATTAAACTGGGGCAAAAAGTTCGGGTATTGAAGTAATATGTATTTTAGAACATTAACATTTTAGCTAAAAATAGGAGGACAAACATGAAAGAGGAATTTGAAGCTATAACAAAAATGCTCAGGGATTATTCAATAAATAGAGAGCGGATAAGTTTCCTCGAAACTAGAATTAAGCACCTTACCCCTGAGGCACATTCAGACTATATTGAAAGTAAAATGTTTGCAAATGGCAACTCAGGGAAGACTATTAAACATATTGTTGTTGGAGGTGAAGAAGTTACACAACTGAACAAAGTAGAGGAGACTGCTGAAAACTATGCTTCTATGTGTGATAAAGATTATAGGCATGCAATAAGTGAGATTAAAGAAGAATTGAAAAAATTAAAGGGTATGACTATTATAATTGAAGATTTACTTGAAATTATTGGTAGATCACATAAAAGGTATAGAGCTTTATTGGAAAGATACTACATAAATAATGAAAGCATGGAGGAAATAGCTGAGTCACTTCATCTAAGTCGCAGTAGGTGCTATGAATTATGCAAGGAGTCGGTTAGGTATATGGCTAAATTGTTTTATGGAACTGGGCATAATGAAATGAGTGATTACAGAATAAGTTGCGCAATTATTTAATATGGATGCAAAAAAGAGTGTTGCCTGTTACTGGCAACACTCTTTCAAAAAACAAAAATCAAAAGTTTTTTATGACTCAATATTATTGAACTATCCACCTAATTAATGCCATATCAAATGGGTTAAGCAAATTAGGATGATATGGTATTAGCCTGAAGGTGTAACCATATTCTCCGCCTTCGAAAAGTTTAACATTTGCAGAATAATTGTAAGTACCTTCATCATTTTTTCCTTCAAGGCTCATTTCTATTATTTCGGGATTCTCAATGCTGTTATTTTTACCTATTCCTCCATAGTATATTTGGACTTTAACACTTGAAGGATCTAAGCCACCGAGATAAACAGTGGCGTTTATTTTGATATTTTCACCGGATATAAAATTCTTTTCCTTAAGTTGATTAGCTGATTTATCAGCTAATATCTGAACCTGAGGCCAGAATTTTTCAACCTGTGATTTCCAATTCGATAGGTCAATAGAGTGCTTATAGTTGCTAGACACAATTTTATCAACTCTATCCATGGAAGTTATATAATACTTATTTGTATAATCCTGAACCATTCTATGAGTGCTGAATAAACCGGTATTGGTTTTTATCGATTCTTTCATAACAGCTACCCAATTTTCTGGAACTCCCTTTTCATTTCTGTCAAAGAAAAGAGGAAGAATTTGTTTTTCCAGTGTATTGTAAATTGATTCACTGTCGGCATTGTCTTGATAGTGTTCATTATCATAGAAGGTGTCATCGCCAATGGACCAACCGTTTTTGCTATTGTATCCTTCACACCACCAACCATCTAATACACTAAAGTTTATAATACCGTTTATACACACTTTCTGACCGCTTGTACCGCTTGCTTCAAGAGGTCTTCTAGGGTTGTTGAGCCAGATGTCCACTCCTTGCACCATATTTCTTGCAAGGGTCATATTATAGTTTTCAACAAGTATAACTTTTCCCACAAATCCTTGCTGCTTTGCAATGTCATTAATATGTTTGATAATTTCATGAGCAGGGCCATCTGCAGGATGAGCTTTACCGGCAAAAATTATTTGCATAGGTTTATTTGGGTCATTTAGCAATCTTTGAATTCTTGCTAAATCCCTGAATATCAGGTTGGCTCTTTTATAGGTTGCAAACCTTCGTGCAAAGCCTATTGTTAGAGCATTTGAGTCAAGTAGAGTATCAACTTGCCTGATACTTTCAATTGATTCACCGTTTGCGGCTCTTTGCTGTTTTAGTTTTTCCCTTATAAACCCGATCATTTTAGTCTTTAGAACACAGTGAGTTTTCCAAAGCTCTTCATCAGGAATTTTATCAACATCATCCCATACTCTGTTATCATATAAGTTCTCTTTCCAGTTCTTATCAAGATACTGGTCGTATAAGAACTTTATACTAGGTGATAGCCAGGTTAGTGTATGAATACCATTTGTAATGTGACCGATGGGCACTTCATCTTCAGGAATACCAGGCCATACATTTTTGAAAATATTCCGGGATACTGCACCATGAAGTTCACTAACTCCGTTTTTCTGTCCTGCAAGGGTTAATGCAAGAACAGTCATATTAAAGTTCTGATGATCACCAATCTTTAAGCCAAGGTCAAGAAATTCATGTCTACTTATTCCTAATGATGGCCAATAATTACCAAAATATCTGTCTATCATTTCAAGAGGAAATACATCATTTCCTGCAGGGACAGGTGTATGGGTTGTGAATATAAGGGAAGATGACACAACTTCCTTTGCATGGTTAAAGGGCAGTTTTTTGTCTTGCACAAGCTTTCTTATCAATTCAAGACCTAAAAAAGATGAGTGTCCTTCATTCATATGGAACACAGTAGCTTTTATATTTAAAGCATCAAGTATTCTCGCTCCACCTATACCAAGAAAGATTTCCTGCTGGATTCTTGTTTCCTGATTTCCGCCGTATAACCTAGCGGTCAGACCTCTGTCATGGGGGCTGTTTTGTTCAACATCAGTGTCAATTAAGTAAAGATTAACACGTCCTACTTTAACTTGCCAAACTTTAGCGTGTACAACTCTACCGGGAAGTTCTACACTTATCTGAACTTGTTCTCCTTTTTGGTTTAGAGCAGGTTTTACCGGAAGATTGGAAATATTCAAATCGTTAAATATAGTTTCCTGCCAACCTTCACTGTTTATATGCTGACTGAAGTAGCCCTGCTTATAGAAGAGTCCGATGGCAGTGAACGGTATCCCAAGGTCGCTTGCAGACTTACAATGATCTCCAGACAACACACCAAGTCCGCCCGAGTATACAGGTAGAACTTCATTAAGACCATACTCAGCGGAGAAATATGCGACCATATGATCTTTCTTATCGGGATGAGTTCTCGAAAACCAAGTATCGGTTTCTTCCATATACGAATCATAGCTCTTTACAACATTTCTATACCTCTGCATGTAATCCGGATCATTTACCTTGTCTTCAAGTTTTTTCTGACTTACTTCTTTTAAAAATCTAACGGGATTTTTCTCAAGCTTTTCCCATAGGGCAAGGTCAATTTCTCTATATAAGTCAATTGCATCGGAATTCCATGACCACCATAGATTATAGGCAATGTCCTTTAATTTAGATAATTCCTCCGGTATTACTGCTGTTACACTTATTTTTCCAAATAGATACATAGGCACCCTCCATTTGATAATATGTTATATTATTATCCTTTTTTTAATAATAAATAACATAAATATTTTATTACGTTCTTACTGAAAAAAATGCAATATATTTTATTACATGAATCTCGAATTACTAAAAAGCATATGAAGCTTATCGCATAAGTTTACTCTAAATGTACTAAGGAGAAACCAAAATGCTAATTGAGTTCAATATAATGCTAAAAAGCAAATAATAAGTAGATTAAATTATTACAAAAAAACGTTGATAAAAATTTTTGGATAAGATTACCTAGACTCTTATCAAAAATCATATCACAAAACTTATATATTTGGTAGTGGTTTTTATAAAAAAATTATAAAATTCATATTTTCTTGTTATATATTATGATGAACCCTGCATATTTGCTTGATAAATACTAAATCCGTTTTTTTCATCTTTTACCCTGCAAGCTTTACCTTTAAACATCATATATGCTAATAATAAAATATCACCAATAGAACCGGATATGTTAATTAGTATTGCTAATAAAATTAAAGCTATGTAATTTGTGAAGATGATCGCTGCAATAAATAGTATTAATGACAGGAAGAATAAAGGAAATAGCATAATTATAGTTATCTGTTTAAGGGTAAATAAGTTTCCCGAGATATCAGTAAGGTATATACTAAAGTGTTTTACTCCAAATTCCAATTTTGCACCAAACATTTTATACGCAGCAGCATGCAAACCTTCATGGGCAAAAACAATTATAAGGGGTATTAATAGTGAAAAAAATGCATGGCTTTTCACCAAAGTAAAAAGCGTGTCTAGAGTAAAATTACTTATTTGTAAGCCTACAATAAAAATTATTATTGATAGCAAATTAAGTACAAAAGAGTTTATTTTGTTTAATTTAAATTCAGCCACTTTAGTCATAAGTATATCGTTCCTTATTTATTAAAAATATAATACCTATAGTTGGCAATAAACTTGAAACTTATACATTTTCCGCAATATTTTTATTATCTTCTAAAGTGAAAGCGACAAAAGCAAGAAATTCATAGTCGAGGGTTTTTATTATGGACACTCAAATGAAATGAAAATATTGTTATACTAATATTTTGTGTTTTGTTTAAAATAAGACTATGATGAAAAGATTTATTATTTATGGATTTGTAGGATGGAGTATAGAAATATTTTGGACAGGAATGCATTCGTTGATAACGGGTAATCTGACGCTGCAAGGATATACAAACCTCTGGATGTTCTTAATATATGGTTGTGCTGTGTTTCTAGAACCCATTCATGATATACTAAGTAATTGGAGGTGGATGGTTAGAGGACTGCTATGGGTTGTGATTATATGGGGTATAGAATATACGAGCGGTTTGATTTTGTTTAATATTATAGGTATCTATCCTTGGTATTACTCAGGTCCGTTTGCAATTGACAATCTCGTAAGAATTGATTTTGCTCCAGCGTGGTTTGTTGCAGGATTACTATTTGAACGATTGCATAAAGCCTTAGATGTTATGGAAATAACTTGATATATCTTCTTTAGATTCTGCTGAGGAAATAACTTTCTTTAAGAAGAATAATATATTGAAGTTTTTAAAAATTCCAGTTATAATTGTTTCATACCCATACGGAGTATAGGAGGAGTTATTGTGGGAAATAATATTTCGAATAATGAGCGCAGAGATTCGAAAGAGGATATTATTAAAAGGTTAAGAAGAATCGAAGGGCAAATAAAAGGAATACAAAAAATGATTGATGAGGAAAAGCAGTGCGTTGATATTCTCACTCAGGTGGCAGCTGCAAGAGCTGCGATAAACAAGGTTGGGGGGATAATTCTTCAAAGATATTCAAAAACTTGCTTAAAAAATGCTTTAAAGAATGATAACGAAGAAGTTGCTTTTGATGAATTACTAGATACAATACAAAAATTTCTGAGATTCGTAGATTAATGTTTTCTAAATTTGAATATGGGTAGATATAAAGAAATGGTCTTAGGTGATTCCAAAAAATAACTTTGCAATTGCCATTTTAAAAATTTGATTTGCATTTTTTGCATAGGAATAATGTTCCTATGTTTGGAAGCTTAAAAGCATCCATGATGGCCTTTTGAGCATAAATGTTGTATAGGTTATTTTTTGAAATGGCCTTATGCAAAATGTATTAAAAAATAATAACTAGGTAGGAGGATTAATTATGGCAAATGAAAACGTAATGGTTATTAGTAAGGATAATTTTGAAGAGGAAGTGTTAAAGTCTGATAAGGCAGTTTTAGTAGATTTTTGGGCACCTTGGTGTGGACCTTGCAGGGCAGTAGGTCCAATAGTGGATGAGTTGGCAAGCGAATATGCAGGAAAAGCTAAAATATCAAAGTTGAACGTAGATGATGAAGGTGAGATTGCTGCTAAGTTTAGAGTGATGAGCATTCCTACAATTATGATATTTAAAGATGGTGAGGTAGTTGAGAAAGTTATTGGAGCAAGATCGAAATCTGAACTAACATCTTTAATCGATAAACATATATAGAAATTCCATATAATAAGTTCTACTACATTGTACTTAAAAGATTATAAGTAATTTGGGAAATAAAACTGCTTACGGTTACAAAAAATTAAAACCGCATTGCAGTTTTATTGTTATAAGGAACATTATTTTGGTGTGCAAAAAATGTAAGGTGTTTCAAAAAAAATTATTAGTCAACATATATAGTTCTAACCCAATAAAATCAGCTTTTTTGAAACACCCATTGACCAGTTATTTTTTTGAAACACCTAAATCAAATTTTTTGAAATTGCAGTTGACCAGTTGTTTTCTTTAATCACCTTAAATAAATATTTGTATGTTTTTTTATAAGAAAGAAGGAATTTGAAAAGTAGTATTGAATATATTAAATGTAAATAAGATTAGTAACTATGTTTTTATAAATAGGAGGAACCAAAATGGCTGGAGAAAAAAGATTTGGAACGTCTCTTTTTGGTTTTAAGCAGTCAGATGTTAATTCTTATATTGAAAAGATACTCAGAGAATTTGATGATAAACTTAAGGAGAAAGAAAACGAAATAGCAGACTTAAAAAACCAATGCAGGGAATTTCGCATCAAGTATGAAGATATTGCAAGAAAGACAGATCAAGTCGGGGAAGATAGGGCAAAGATCGCCGATGTTTTGATTAAAGCTCAGGAAAAAGCTGAGACAATATTAGAAGAAGCAAGAAATCAATCTCATGAAGAAAGAAAGAAACTTTCCGCATTAACCGAAAAGGAAAGAGAGAAGTTAGTAGATATTAAGCAAGAGATTAAATTCCTAAAGCAGGATGTTATAAAAGTTCTTAAAAAGTATGAAGAAGAACTCGATAAGGTGTATGAGTCTGCTGAGGAAGTATCCACTGCATACGATAATAACGCAAACATATCAGAAAATAATGGATCGGATGATGAATCTGTAGATATTCTTACTGAGCTTATGGAAGGGCTTACAAACAAAGCTTCATCCGAAGACAAATAGATCAAAAAATCAAATATAAAAAATATTATATTGTAATATAGTATTTTGTTTAGTATAATTGTCTTCATAGAAAACTATGTAATTGCCGTTTTAAAGTTTGGTTTACATTTTTAAACGAAAATAATTTAATATGTAAAAGACGATGACAGGGAAGAGTACACATTTGAATTTTTAGAAGAGAGCCGATATGAGGTGAAAGATTGGCAAAGGATAATGTAGAAGGCAGCCCTGAAGTTTCACCTTGAGAAATGGTGACTGCTTTTGTTGGCGGTTCGATAATAGAGGATGACGTTTCCTTACGTTATAAAGGGTCAATATTAATTTGATTTTTTTACTTTCGTAAATTGATATTGAATTGAGAGAACACCGTTATGGTGTTAATTAGGGTGGTAACGCGAATGCTTCTTCGTCCCTTTCATGGGGGTGAAGGAGTTTTTTATTACATTTCTTTAGAAGAAAAATATTAGGAAATACTAATGTGAAATAATGGATATAATCTATATTAAGCATAGTATATATAATAGTTAAGCGAGGAGGACTTTTATTATGGAAGAGATTTTAGAGATTTTAGAGAAGAATAGCAGAGCGACGGTTGAAGAAATAGCGGTTATGCTGAACAGAAGTGTTGAAGAAGTTAGAGCAGCTATAAAGAAATACGAAGGCGATGGTGTTATATTAGGGTATACCTCAATGATCAACTGGGAAAAGACTTCTAAAGAAAGTGTAATAGCTCTTATAGAAGTAAAGGTTACTCCTCAGAGGGGACAGGGGTTTGATAAAGTTGCAGAGCGTATTTATAAGTTCCCAGAGGTAAAAGCGTGTTATTTAATGTCCGGTGGATTTGATTTGACAGTAATTGTTGAAGGAAAAACAATGAAGGAAGTGGCTTTGTTTGTTGCAGAAAAGCTATCTCCATTAGATTCAGTACTCAGCACGGCTACTCACTTTGTATTAAAAAAATACAAGGATAAGGGAGTTATCTTTGAAGAGGATTATAAGGATGACAGGGAGGCAGTGGTATTATGAATATGAAGGATATGTTGTTGCCGACAGTTCGGGATTTGCCTCCTTCCGGAATTAGGAAATTCTTCGATTTGGTGAATGAGATGAAGGATGCTATATCTTTGAGTATAGGAGAGCCGGATTTTGTTACACCATGGTGTGTGAGGGAAGCAGGGATATATTCCCTGGAAAAGGGTCATACTCATTATTCTCCTAATTCCGGTTTTATGGAACTTCGTGAAGAAATATGTAAATATCTAAAGAGAAGATATGAACTAAATTATTGTCCTAAAACCCAGGTTATTGCAACTGTTGGAGGAAGTGAGGCAATTGATCTAGCATTACGTGCACTTGTTGGGCAGGGAGATGAGGTAATACTTCCGGAACCAAGTTTTGTAGCCTATAAAGCTTGCATAACTTTAACTGGAGCAAAGCCGGTTATAATTGATTTAAGAGCTGAAGATCAGTTCAGACTTACACCGGAGCTTTTAGAAAAGGCCTTAACCCCAAAAACTAAAGTGGTTATATTACCGTTTCCAAATAACCCAACTGGAGCAGTAATGACAAAGGAAGATTTAGATAAAATTGTCGAAGTATTAAAAGATAAAGATATAATAGTACTTTCTGATGAAATATACTCGGAACTTACCTATGAAGGTGACCACGTTTCAATAGCAAGTTATCCTGAAATGAAGGATAAAACCATTTATATAAACGGTTTTTCAAAAGCATATGCAATGACAGGGTGGAGACTTGGATATGCATGCGGTCATCCTGACTTAATCGCTGCAATGTATAAGATACACCAATATGCTATTATGTGTTCGCCTACAACTGCTCAATATGCAGCTATAGAAGCTCTTAGAAATGGTGATGAAGACGTTCAGGCTATGAGACGGGAATACAACAGAAGAAGGAGAGTTATGCTAGATGGATTTAGAACAGCTGGGCTTGACTGCTTTGAACCTTTTGGTGCATTTTACATGTTTCCCTGTATAAAGTCTACTAAAATGAGCTCGAATGAATTTTGTGAGAAATTGCTGATGGAAGAAAAAGTAGCTGTTGTACCGGGGGCAGCTTTTGGTGATAGTGGAGAAGGGTTTGTCAGAGTTTGCTATTCAAATTCAATGGAAAACATAGTTGAGGCTCTAAAAAGGATAAATAGATTTGTAGAAAAAAATAAATGAGGATCAGTAAAATGTATAAAATGATAGCCGTAGATCTTGATGGTACATTGCTTAATTCAAATAAGGAAATTTCGGAAAAAAATCAGAAATACATAAAACTAGCTATTGAAAAGGGTATAAGGGTCATAATTTGCTCCGGTAGGATTTATCCCGGAGCAAAAATATTTGCAGAGCAGTTATCTGTAGAAGAACCGATGATTGTCTGTAATGGTGCCGTTATAAAGGATGTAAAAACTGATAAAGTGTATTATTCGGACATGCTTTCTATGGAAGATTGCACCAAAGTGATAGATATATTGAACAACTATAACATCTATTTTCATATTTATATTGATGATGTTATGTATGCTGAAAAGTTAGATTATGCAGCGCTGTATTATATGATAAAAAGCAAGGATTTAAGAAGTGATTTCCGTATTGATGTGAAAGTGGTTGATTCGGTAAAAGACATAATAGTTAAGAGTTCTCAAAAGCCTGCTAAAATTGTTGTAATGTCATCGGATTCGAAGGATTTGTTTAAAGTCAGAAAAGTTGTTGAAGGTGTCGATACTATTGAGGTAGTTAGTTCAAATTATGATAATTTTGAGGTTTTAAACCGAGGTGTAAGTAAGGGGAAAGCTTTGGAAATTATTTCCCGAATGTATTCTGTCAATCGAGAAGAAATCCTTGCAATCGGTGACAATGAAAATGACTGCTCAATGCTTGAATATGCCGGGCTTAGTGTGGCAATGGGAAATGCAGAGGATAAGGTGAAAAATATTTGTGATTTTGTTACACTTTCAAATGACGAAGACGGAGTTGCAAAAGCTATAAAAAAATTCGTACTATAATTATAGTACGAATTCCAAGTGTATATATAAAATTGTGCAGGATTAACTAATAAATTGTAGCGCTACATTTTTCAGCTTGTAATAAGAATTACAAGAAATACTCTGTCCTGGTGCTTAATTGGAGCTTCATATAAAGAACTATCAGAGTATCAAGCTCCTGGCTGGTAGCTAAAATTTCACAGCCATCACCATGGTCCATAATATCATACAACTTCTCTCTGAGATTTTCAATTCTGCTCAAGGCATCGACCTCCATTAAAATTAAAGTTATTTATAAATCATGGCCATGTTTTTTATTTATTTAAAACAAAAACTTGTATAGTAGCATTTCACTGTGATAAAATAATTCTGCAAAGCATTTCCTTTAACTTTCATACATATTTTATAGCAACATTTTGTTGCTGTCAATAAAAAATACAAAAAAATGTAATCGAATTGTTGCATTATTATAAATTTGTAGGTAAAATATACTAAAATTGATTTTTGGGGTGAAAAAAATGTCTTTTGCGTCGATGCTTAAACAACTTAGAGAACAAAGTCGGTTATCTCAAAAAGATATAGCTGATTATTTAGGCATTACGCGCCAGGCGGTTGCATCTTATGAACTTGCTAAAAGAGAACCTGATTATGAAATACTCAAAAAGCTTGCGGATTATTTTGGAGTCTCTATCGACTATATTTTAGGAAGAGCAAATTGTAGAGACTTAAATGCACTTACAGTGGGAAATAATATTGATTTGATAAAAGGGAATTTTACATATAAGGAGCTTTCACAGGATATTAGTGCTAAGGTTGGTGCATTAATATTTCCCGATATGTTGGAGTTGTATGCAAAGGGAGAAAGAATGCCTTTTGTAGGTACTATTAAAATTCTTGCAAAATATGCAAAAGTACGGGATTCGTTTTTTAACCATTATAATACGCCTGAAACCTATGAAAAAGAAAAAGAACTCTATCTTCTTGAGGTTAGTCAGCAAAAAGAGGCAGAGAAAACTGAAGAAACCTCACATACATTAGATATTTTTGATAATGAAATCAGAAAGTGGATTGTGAAAGAAAGCAGTCTTCAATATATTAAGCTTGCAAAAGAAATTCAAGAGGCAGGACTTCCGGTTGAAGTGTTAAAACCTTTATTGGAAAGTATTAAGAACAATAAATCTTAAAGCTATAATTGTAAGATAAACACTCAGATATATATTATTTCTTGAGTGGACAGAAATCCGCTATTGTTATACAATTAGGAATAATTATTATTTAAGGAGTTGGTAAAGTTGTTAGAGCTCGAACAGTTGAAATTAGAGATCGATGGATTTGGGAATACTTTAAAAGAAATGGGGGCTTCTCTTTGACATCGCTAGAGTAAGCAACGATATTGAAGAGCTAGAACAGAAAGCATCGGAACCGGATTTTTGGAATGATGTTGAGAATTCGCAAAACATATTGCAAAAAATTAAGACTATGAAAGAGAAGCTTGAAAGGTATAACAGGCTTACTCAAGAGTGGGAAGATGCAAAAACATTATGTGAGCTTGGAATGGAAGAGGATGATGATAGCGTATTCTCTGAAGTTGAGGAGAGCTTTAAGAAGTTTAAAATGGATTTTGAAGCATTGAGATTGGAAACTTTGCTGACTGGTCCCTATGATAAGAATAATGTAATATTGACGCTTCATGCGGGAGCGGGAGGAACCGAAGCACAGGATTGGGTTCAGATGCTTCTTAGAATGTTTACCCGTTGGGCTGAAAGTAAAGGTTTTAATGTTAGAATTCTTGATATTCTTGATGGAGATGAGGCAGGAATTAAAAGTGTCACTATTAATGTTATTGGTGAGAATGCTTATGGGTATCTGAAGTCTGAAAAAGGCGTACACAGACTTGTAAGAATTTCTCCTTTTGATTCGTCCGGTAGGAGGCACACCTCTTTCGCTTCTTGTGATGTTATGCCGGAGCTTAGTGATGATGTTGAAATAAATATAAACCCCGAAGATTTGAGAATTGATACCTATCGTGCTAGTGGTGCGGGAGGTCAGCATATTAACAAAACAGAATCCGCTGTAAGAATTACTCATATTCCAACAGGAGTAGTTGTAGCTTGCCAAACTGAGAGATCTCAGTTCCAGAATAAGGATACTGCTATGAGAATGTTAAAATCAAAGCTCGTTGAGCTTAAGGAACGTGAACAGAAGGAAAAGATTGAGGATTTAAAGGGTATTCAGATGGACATTGCATGGGGAAGTCAAATAAGGTCATACGTATTTTGTCCATATACTCTTGTCAAAGATCATAGAACGAATTATGAGCAAATAAACGTGGACAATGTTATGGATGGAGATTTAGATGGTTTTATAAACTCATATCTGGTACATTGCAATACAGTATCATAAATTTTTATAATTCTTCCTTTTAAAGAGAGTTGAGAGGGAAAAGCGAAGGGATCCGATGTCATAAGGTTTAATTTTTAATGGCAGATTCGGATCCTTTATTTTTATGGTCTTTTGCATGGAGTGTTCGTAATTATTACTGTGAAGAGATTCCTAAGAAATATGGATCTTTAGACAGGAAGAGCACTTCCTGATCATAATACATATAAATTACTTCCTTTGACTGAGTATTCTTAGCAGAACTTAATAACACATTAAAAGAGAAATTATCAGAGTTAACATTTTGACAATCAAGAACGGTTATTGTTGGGTCAATTAAGTTATAATGTTCTTTGATTTTTTCTTTTAAGTCCATAATTGATATATACTTGAGTATTTTTAAAGAATTAGTCAATGGATCAATTTCCAGGTAAAAATATCCTGATTGTCCGTCAAATTCTGCAAAAATCGGAATAATCCTCTTCTCAAAATAGTATTTGTTCAAATTTTCATTTGTGTAGTTGTAGTATTTTGGGAAACTGATTTGAACGTCTGTCAGTAGATAGTTTTCGAGAAAATTTTCACATCTATCTTTTACAACTTCAACATTGAGTTTTGCTACAAAATCAATGCTATATTCTTTTTTTGAAGGAGTTACAAGGATATAATATACTCTGTTTACACGGACAGAGTCAGGTGTATCCGAATAGTTTACATTTATAGTCATATCCTCAGTATTAATTGAAATATCATGTATGTGCTTCATTTTTAGCATATCCATCATCTTTTTCTCTGCAAATTTCATAATATCATCGACTAAAACTCGGGAAGCGACTTGGAACTTCCTGTTATTATAGTCGAAATTAAGTCTATATGCACCGGCTTTATTGGTGCCGCTTAAATAAACAAGTACGTCTTTTTCAGAAGATAGATTCTTTGCAAAAGTAACAGTAGCGGATTCTCCATAAACTTTCTTGAAGAAGTTTTCAATAAATATTATTTTTTTGTTTTTTTCTTTGCTAGGTAGAGTATTATCTTGAGGTTCTTCAATCCCAAAGCTTTCAGTCATGAATTCCAAAATATAATTTAAATCTTTGTCGGCTAAAACACCATCTTGAAATAAATATTCACTGGCAGAAATAAACAGAGAATTGATTTTGTTATTTTTTATAAGATCAATAGAATAACACATTTTATATCTGTCACCTTCATCGATATAGTTAACCAGTTTGTAAATAATTGTAACATCATTATTAGTTGTGACATTGCTATTTAGTAATTTATAAGTTTTGTTTGCGTAAGGTGTTTTATAGTTTTTAAAATACTTCGAAAGGCTCGAATCATAGTTTGATATGTATCTTAATAACTCTATAGTGGTAAGTTTTGAGGTGTATTCCGCTTCGTTTATAGAAATATTCAAAGGACCTGAAAAATTTGGATTGGTAATCTCGATAAAGTCATAGTTAATATCCTGAGAGCTATCTTGAAAACTCCAGTTATCAGGATAGAATATGGAATATCCATCCCGTACATTTGAATATTTAACAAAGGAAGTAGGTTTGTTTATATCTTTTTTGCTTTGTGGTGTTGTAAATTCAAAAGAAGCTACTATATCTTTAAACTCATTCAAGATATCTTTTGTAGGTTTTAACATAAGGCAATTAAGCTGTATCGTGTAAAGACGTAATCCCTTAGTTATATAATAATTGGTTACAAACTCCTTGGTATAGTTATTGTCAAGTTCGTAATTAAGGACTGTATATTCTTTGTCGTTAATGTTTTCGTTCCTTACATTTATAACAGTAATTTTGTTGCTGTAATAAGATTTGAGAGAATCAATTTTATTCATAATTCTATCGGATTTTCCTGCTAAGTGTTCTACTGTGATAGAAAATGAACTGTTGTGATTGATTTTAAAACTGCGGTAGCTGTGGTTATCTATAAAGTTGTTTTGTAAATAAGGGATATAATTTGAAGGGTAATTTATACTAAAAAAGTTAGAATCATCTTCTAATACGGTATACTCCTTTTCAGAAGTCTGCAAGTTTGAGTAAATACCCATGTTGGCAGTTGTTATTGAAGTTTGGTCATAAAGTATTGCTGGTGTGTTTTCTTGTTTAGAGAGGTTTGTTATTGTGAGACCTTTTAATATTTGGATTATGTTATTAATATTATAGTCATTAAGCGCACCTTTTTGCATTGAAAAAGTCAATGAATAAATTGTTTCATTTTCATAAGAGGGTATTGTAATAATTAAATTTGTATCTTCTACACTAGTAAATTTATCAGAACTTATGGTATTAAACAAAATAATGTTTGAATTTTGTCCGAACAATTCTTCCGAATAGTCACGTATAATTTTTATATTTGATTCACTTAAGTTTTTATCTAGATTTCCGAAAAGGAATTCATTTTTATAAGAATCCATAAGTGACCTAAAGTAACTCTGTTTGTATTCCACAATTCTATCAAATATGTAACTGTTAGGCGATACATAATCGGACAACAAAAATCTCATATTTTTGATAGTGGCATTATTTACAGAATCACAAATAATTGATGCCGAGAAAGAGTTATCTTCGCTCATTATAGAAATTGAGCTGGCATCAAAACTATCGTAGGATCCATTAAGGTCAAGATATAAATTTTCAGGAATAGAGAGATTATAGTTATATTTATCGTTAACAAAAGTATCTATTTTAGTGTCTTTAGGAAAAAAGTAGAGCATATTATTTTTTTTGTCGTATTTAAGGTTAACATTATATAATTCGGTTACTAAACTAAAAGGTAGATATACTGTTTTGTTGATTAATTGTGGAGAATTGTGAGAAATAGCCGAAGCATCTATCATTGTATAATCATAGCTTTTTATATCATATTCTTTGATCGAATCACCTATTATTATAGTAAGGTTTCTTCTATCCATATCGATTTTGCAATTTGTGCCGATGACAGCGGTAAGTTCTTTTGCGTTGATGAAGTATTCATTGCCTTGAGCAATTATTTCCTGACTAAGGTTGATAAGCTTATTGTTATAAAACAGCTTCAATTGATTTGCAGCATATATATTAATTGCAAACATCACAGAGAATAATGCAATAAAGATTAAAAAGAATATTTTTTTCATAGTAGCGTAACCTCAATATGTATAAGATATTTGTATTTTAGTTGATTCCAAAAAACTTTGCAATTGCCATTTCAAAAAATCTGATTTACATTTTTTGCATTGCAAAAAATGTTTCTCTGTTTGGAAGCTTTTTAAGCTTCCATGATGGGCTTTATGACTTAAATATTGTATAGGTTATTTTTTGAAATGGCCCTATTTAAGAATATATTGTAATATAATTTCTAGATTATAGGCCACCAGATGTATATAAGTTATGATATCAGAAGAAAGTGTGATAGACAATAATTTTAAACATATTGTAAACTAAGTGAAATACATTAGTAACTTGACATGTACTTTTTATAAATTATATAAAGTTATTTTGAAGCTTGTATATAAATTTTCAATTGTGGTATTATTAAAAATGGTAGCTAGCTTAGCTTATGGAGGATTTTTGAAATGAATATTGGAATAATAGGTGCAGGAAAGCTAGGCAGTGCTTTGGCTATGGCTCTGAGTAAGATAGGATTTTGTATTTGTGGGGTTTATAGTAAAAGTGTACAATCAAGTAAATTACTTTGTGATAAGCTTGATATTGAAAGGGAAAACAGTATTGAGGCAACTGTTCAAAATTCCGATGTTATTTTTTTGTCAGTACCTGATAATGGTATTGATAGTATTGCTTCAAAAATTGCGTCTTATATAGATAAAGAGGCAATTGAAAAGAAAATTTTCCTGCATTTAAGTGGTGCTTTAACTTCAGAGGTATTAAAGCCATTAGAAGATTTGGGAGCATTTACAGGCTCTTTTCATCCGATACAGACTTTTGCAGACAGAGATACTGGCTGGCAAAAGCTGTTTAATTGTTTTTTCGGATTTGAAGGTTGCAGTGGAACAATAAAATTTGTTGAAACGATAGTAGAAAAGCTTAATGGAAGAATTATTCCTATAAGTAGAGAGCAAAAAAGCTTATACCATGCGGCAGCATGTATTATATCAAATTATACGGTTACACTTTTTCATATTATGCATCAATTGCTTTTAAGAACAGGTATGGAGGAAGATGTAGCAACTAAAGCTTTCTTACCCCTTTTACAAAACACCGTGGACAATATTGAGAGGCTTGGGCATGCAAATGCTTTGACAGGGCCTATATCAAGAGGAGATCATAAAGTTGTAGCAAAGCATATTGATGCACTTGAGAAGGAAACACCCCAATTTCAAGCTGTATATAGAGTGCTTGGAAGGGAAACGGTTGAAATTGCATTACAAAGAGGAAATCTTTGCGAAGAGGATGTTGTAAGATTAATTAAGTTATTGGGAGAATAAAAAGCACAAGTAAAGCAGAAAGTGGTGAAGAATTATGGATACAGATGCTTTAAAAAATATGCTAGAAGATGTAAAAAACGGTAAAATAAGTGTGGATGAAGCTTTGCACGATCTTAAAAACTTACCGTTTGAAGATTTGGGCTTTGCAAAGGTGGATCACCATAGAAATATACGCAATGGTTATCCTGAGGTTATATACTGTCAGGGCAAGACTAATGAACAAATAAAGATGATTGTAGATAAGTTGATGCAGAAGAATAATAATATAATGGCTACGAGAGCATCGGCAGAGGTTTTTGAAAGTATAAGGCAGATAACTGAGGATGCTGTTTATTATGAGGACGCAAGAATTGTTGTTGTAAAAAAAAGGAATATAGAAAAATCTCCTAAGATGATTGCAGTTGTTACAGCCGGGACCTCAGATATTCCTGTAGCTGAAGAAGCTGCCATTACCTGTGAAACAATGGGGCAATGGGTTGAAAGAGTATACGACGTTGGAGTTGCAGGTATACATAGGTTATTTGCCAAAACAGACATTATTATGGAAGCCAATGTAATTGTTGTAGTTGCAGGAATGGAGGGTGCACTTGCTAGTGTTGTCAGCGGCTTGGTTGACAAACCTGTAATAGCTGTTCCTACTAGTGTCGGTTATGGAGCAAATTTTGGAGGACTGTCCGCATTACTTACCATGCTCAATAGCTGTGCAACAGGAATCGGAGTAGTGAATATTGATAATGGCTTTGGAGCGGGTTTCCTTGCAGCGATGATAAATAAGTGTTAGAAAGGGTTGGATTCAATATATGAAAGTGTTGTATTTTGATTGTTTTTCCGGTATCAGTGGAGATATGGTTGTCGGCGCACTTATGGATCTTGGGGTTGGAGAGGAAGCTTTTAAAAGAGAATTGAGTAAGTTAAAGCTTTCGGGGTATGACTTTGTTGTAAAGAAGACGGTTAAAAACTCAATTACAGTTACTGATTTCAAGGTTGATTTAGACGAGGATATTTATGCTAAGCACAATAAAGACTATGTACATAAACAACATCAGCATGGTCATTGCGAGCATAACCATGCTAGAAATCTTAAGGACATTGAGGAACTTATAGATTCGAGTGATTTAAGCAACAATGTAAAGCAATTCAGTAAAAAAGTATTTAGTGAAATTGCATTTGCAGAGGCAAAAGTGCACAATAAGACGGTTGAAGAGGTGCATTTCCATGAGGTGGGGGCAGTGGATTCTATTGTAGATATAGTTGGGACTGCTATATGTATCGATTTGCTTAAAATAGATAGAGTTTACTCTTCGCCGCTTCATGACGGCACAGGTTTTATTGAGTGTCAGCATGGCAGACTTCCCGTACCGGTACCTGCTGTTATGGAAATGCTTACAAACAGCAATATACCCTATATTGTAGAGGATATAAATACTGAGCTAGTGACCCCTACCGGTATTGGCATAATAAAATGCCTTGCACATAGTTTCGGGAATATGCCTAAAATGCTAATTAATAAGGTCGGATATGGTGGAGGTAAAAGGAATACCGGGCGTTTAAATGCTTTAAGATGTATTATGGGAACTATGAATAAGATTGATGATACTGATGAAATAGTAGTGCTAAGCACCAATATTGATGATATGAACCCTGAAATACTGGGCTTTGTAATGGATAAACTTTTTGAAGCAGGGGCATTAGATGTATATTATACTCCTGTTTATATGAAAAAGAATCGTCCTGCTGTTGAACTTACCGTGTTGTGTGATGGGGATAAAGAGCAAATTATTGTGGATATAATTCTAAAAGATACTACTACTTTGGGGATAAGAAAGACTATCACTCAAAGGTATAAAATGGATAGAGAGACAGTTAAAGTTAATACAAAGTATGGTGAAGTAAGAGTCAAGGTATCAAAATATGGAGAATTCAAAAAGTATGCTCCCGAATATGAGGATTTAAGGGAAATTTCCCTAAGTAAAGATGTGCCTTTGTGGAAGGTGTACAATGCTGTATATGAAAAAGGAATTTAGGTGATTGCAAAAAAATGTTATACAATAAATTTTCTGAATATTTGAAGAATAAGTATGGCACAAAAGTATATAAACTTCCTTTGAATTTACCCGTTACCTGTCCTAACAGAGATGGAAAATTAAGCTCTAAGGGATGTAGCTTTTGTGGTGAAGAGGGTGCAGGTTTTGAGAATCTTCCTAATTATTTGAGTGTAAGTGAACAGCTTGGCAAAAACTCAAAGTATATAGGTGAAAACTATAAATCGGAAAAATTTATTGCGTATTTTCAGAACTATTCAAATACCTATCTTCCCTTTGAGGATTTCAAAAGATATATTTTGGAAGCTTGTCAAGATAAGATTGTAGCCATATATATATCAACACGCCCTGACTGTGTACCCTCACATTATTTGGATTTTCTAAGCGAGATAAAGCAGACAAAATCGTTGGACATTGTGGTTGAACTTGGTCTTCAAACAGTCAATTACCATGCTTTGAAAGAATTAAACCGAGGGCACCTTTTAGCGGAATTTATTGATGCGGTTTTGTCTATAAGAAGTTATGGGCTTGAATGCTGTGCTCATTATATTTTGGATCTTCCTATGGATTCTATGGATGATACGGTTGAAGGGGCACGGATACTATCGGCACTTAGGGTTAATCAGGTAAAATGCCATTCGCTTTATATTCTTAAAGGTACTGAGTTGGGTGACAGATATTTAAAGGGAGAAATCGTTCCTGTTCCGTATGAAGAATACTTTGAAAGAGCGATATTATTTTTGGAATATCTTGATCCGGCAATAGTAGTCCAAAGACTTATTGGTCGGGCACCAGAGGAACGAAGCCTGTTTTGTAACTGGGGGATGAGTTGGTGGAAATTACATGATTTGATCGAGAAAAAGATGACAGATGAGGCGAGATACCAGGGAAAAAGGTTTGATTATCTCAATGGTAAAGCATTAAAGTAACTAAACATTTTCTTGGCCTTAGAGCTTCGGTTCTTGGAATAATCTGGTGCACTTTTAGAATATGTACCCCTATACAATTTTTGTTTTGCATTGGGCTATAAATTTAGATATAATTAGACATTATATTTATTGAAGGAGTTGTTATTTTGAATAATGAGTTAGTTTTGGTTCTTGATTTTGGAGGACAATATAATCAGCTTATAGCAAGAAGAGTTAGAGAAGCGAATGTGTATTGTGAAGTGATACCTTATAACTCTTCTATAGATAAAATAAAGTCAATGAAGCCTAAAGGAATAATTTTTACAGGAGGTCCTGCATCTGTTCTAGATCCGAATGCACCGATATGTGATAAAGAGGTATTTTCATTGGGTGTACCGGTTTTAGGTATATGCTATGGAATGCAACTTATGACCTATATGTTGGAGGGGGAGGTTAAAAAAGCAGATTCCCGTGAGTATGGAAAGATAGATATTAGTTTTGATGTTGCAAGCACTTTGTTTAAAGGTATCGACACGGAGTCAACCTGTTGGATGAGTCATACCTATTTTGTTGATAAAATGCCGGAAGGATTTGTTAAAACTGCTTACTCTGCAAACTGTCCTACCGGAGCAATGGAAAATGTGGAGAAGAAGCTATATGGAGTTCAGTTCCATCCTGAGGTTCTTCATACTCCAAGTGGAAGAGATATCTTAAACAATTTCCTTTTTGATATTTGTTCTTGTTCTGGTGACTGGAAGATGGCATCCTTTGTAGAACAATCAATACAAGCAATCAGGGAAAAAGTTGGAGATAAGAAGGTTTTGTGTGCACTCTCAGGAGGTGTGGATTCTTCTGTTGCAGCAGTCATGATTCATAAAGCAATAGGGAAACAGCTTACGTGTATTTTTGTTGATCATGGTCTTTTAAGAAAATATGAGGGAGACCAGGTTGAAGAAGTATTTAGAAATCAGTATGATATAAATCTTATAAGAGCTAATGTTGAAGACAGATTCTTAGATAAATTAGCTGGAGTTACAGATCCTGAGACAAAGAGAAAGATTATAGGAGAAGAATTTATAAGGGTGTTTGAAGTAGAAGCAAAAAAAATCGGAGCAGTTGATTTTCTCGTTCAGGGAACCATATACCCCGATGTAATAGAGAGTGGTTTAGGTAATGCCGCTGTTATAAAAAGTCATCACAATGTTGGAGGACTTCCCGATTATGTGGACTTTAAAGAAATAATAGAGCCATTGAGAAATCTCTTTAAAGACGAAGTGAGAAAAGTTGGAAAAGAGCTTGGGATACCTGATGAAATAGTTATGAGACAGCCTTTCCCTGGACCAGGTCTGGCTATAAGAATTATTGGAGATATAACTAAAGAAAAGCTTGAAATATTGAGAGATTCTGACCACATCTTCCGTGAAGAAATTGCAAAGGCAGGTTTGGATAAGGAGATTAATCAGTACTTTACAGTACTTACCGGTATGAGAAGTGTTGGAGTGATGGGGGATGAAAGAACCTATGATTATACCCTTGCACTTCGGGCAGTTACTACTACAGATTTTATGACTGCTGATTGGGCTCGTATTCCCTATGATATATTAGAAAAGATATCAAACAGAATTGTAAACGAGGTTAAGCATATAAACAGGATTGTGTATGATGTGACAAGTAAGCCTCCTGCAACTATAGAGTGGGAGTAAAAAACAATGCCGTAAACCTTTGTAAACAATGGGTTTTCGGCGTTTTTTTTGTTTTGAGTGTAGTTTTACTTTGAAATAATCGATGATTTATTTGATAAAATTATACCTATTCTTTCGTGCGTGTGAACATACATATATTTCATCCTCTTTATTAAACAAATTGTTAACTATTATTCTTGAATTTTGTGCACTAATTTATCCGCAATTATATTTATATGCGGATAAATTAGTTTTGACATAGTCAGACAAATTTACTACAATATATGTAATGTGTTTATCCGCAATTGTAAAAAAGTCTTCTTATGCTTAGAAAGGGTTCAGGAATGGATATTCAAACTGCAAAACAAATTTTTGATGCCCACGATGGCATTATGAAAGCGAAAGAAATTATTGAAAATAAAATATATAGCCGATTTCTAAAAAGACTAATTGTCGAGGGCTATGTGGAAAAAATCAAGTTTGGTTATTACCAGTGGCAGGATGAACGTGCTTTTAGTGAAGCTTCCATTATAGCACGGCTTTTCCCTGATGCAGTACTTTGTATGGAAAGTGCCCTTCAATATTATGGCTATACAGACCGGACACCGGCTGCTTGGTGTCTTGCTGTTGATAAGCATTCCACGAAGTCCAGATTTAATATTGATTATCCAATGGTAAAGCCGCATTATATTCCGAAAGAGCAATTGACGCTTGGATTGGAAACAGTAACGATTGAAGATACGGAACTAAAGATCTTTAACAGGGAACGTATCATTTGTGATTGCCTAAGGCAAGAAAACAAAATGGATGCAGAAATCTTCAACAAGGCAATACAGTCATATATAAAAGACCAAAAGAAAAATGTTCCCCGTCTGATGGAATATGCAAAGATATTGCGAACAGAGAAGAAGGTTCGTAAAATTATAGGGGTATGGCTATGAAAGATATAGCAGCGTCTATACTGGGGCGATTAAAGAATCAGGCAAAAGAAATCGGATTAAGCTATCAGATGTGTTTGCAATTGTTTTGCCAAGAGGAATTTTTAAGACGGCTATCGCTGTCTCCATACAGCAATAACTTTGTTTTAAAGGGTGATTTGTACATTTATACTCTTACTGAATTTCAAAGCAGAGCAACACAGGATATAGACTTTATGATGCGCCAACTCTCAAATGATATAGATAAAGTTAAAAATGTTATGGAAGAAATCAGTAAAGTTCCTACAACTAATGACTATATTACAATAGAGGTTTTGAATGCTGAAACTATAACACCAGATAAGGAATACCAAGGGGTATCGGTAAAGTTTATTGGTCGTATAAAGCAAGTAAGAATACCATTTTCGATTGATATAGGTATGGATGATGTGATTATACCAAAAGCAGTAAAAAGAAGTCTTAAAACACGGTTAACTGATTTTGAGGCACCAGAAGTCTATACGTATTCACTGGAAAGTACCATATCAGAGAAATTTGATGCCATTCTGAAACGTATGGAAGCTACAAGCCGGATGAAAGATTTTTTTGATATTTATTACCTGTCCAGCATGTTTAATTTTGATGGGCGCAAGTTACAGGAAGCCGTCTGGCAAACCATACAGCATCGAGGAACGGTGTATGAAGCAAACAGTTTCGAACGTATTGCTGCATTCGTTGATAATACTTTTTTATTAGCACAGTGGAAACGGTTTCAACCATCTATACAAGTGCAACTGCCGGAATTCGCATCTATCCTTAATCACTTAAAAGAGTTTCTTCAACCAGTATTTGAAGCATCGATTCATGAAAGAGAGTTTTTTATGGACTGGTCTGCTGAACAGAAAAAGTGGCAAAAACAGAATGGTAAAGAGAAAGATGATTAATCACGGTGATAAGTAAGCTAAAATTTGTTGAATAATGACATGATTTGAGAGTAGCTATAATGAGATATGTATTCTCATTTCTAACATACTTCTATTGTGAATAATTAATTTACAAAACACATAAAATACAGGAGGTAAAATTATGAGGTCAATAAAAGACACATTTTTCGAAGACGAAGTTTATGCAGATGGGGAGGATATAGTGGAATATGATATTACCGCAAGCCCACGTGATTTAACTCCTGCGAATATTGTTGACATGATTGACTCGGGTATTATCGAGATACCTTTATTTCAACGAAATTTCGTTTGGGATATAAAAAAGGCTTCAAAATTAGTAGAGTCTCTTATACTTGGTCTACCAGTACCAGAGTTGTTTTTCTATTCGGAAGGTGACGAGAACGCAACTTATAAAATAATAGATGGGCAGCAACGTCTGTTATCAATATACTTTTTCGTAAAAGGGAGATTTCCTAAAAATCCTGATTCTCGATTAGTGGTTCGTGATATTATAAACAGCAGCAGTGATTTAGATAGCCTTCTTGCTGACAATAACATATTTAAAGATTTTGTATTGCAATTAAATGAAGAGGATGATAGAGTTAAGAGCAGATATCATGGCAGTAAATTTCTGACACTTGATAAAGATTCCCAGATAAAATTTCGTTTGCGTCGATATCTTCGAACTGTTGTTGTTAGACAAAATAAACCGGATGATAACAGTTCTTCCATGTTTGAAATTTTCAATCGTCTTAATACTGGCGGAACACCCTTAAATCACCAAGAAATACGAGCTTCTCTATATTATTGTAACTTTTACGCAATGCTTGTAGAGATAAACGATATGGATTGTTGGAGAAAGCTACTTGGAAAGCCAACACAAGATTTACGTAGTAGCGATATTGAATTGATCCTTAGAACTATTGCACTTCTTCAAGATGGAGATGATTATTCTCCCAAAATGGTTACTTTCCTCAATAATTTTTCACGAAAAAGTAAGAACTTCAAAGTTCAGCATGTTGAGTATTTAAAAAAAATATTTATCTCATTTATTGACGCTTGTTCTGAGTTAGGAGACAAGGCATTTTTTAGAAACAATAGATTTTCAAAAACGTTATTTGAATCAACTTTTGTTGCAGTATGTAAAAAAAGCTTTTGCAATGATTCTGTAGTAACTGGTAAAATTGAAAAAGCCAGTTTCGAAGCATTGAAACACGACAAACTATTTGTTTCTTATCTTATGTCAGGTTCATCAGCAACTGAAAGTATATCTAATCGAATTAAACGAGCAGAGGATATCATTTTAATGAAGGGGGGAGAATTGCAATGAGTAATTCTCCCTATCATCAGTTGGATAAGTTAATTGATGAGTATGAGGAAGATTCGAGGACTATAAAAACGGACAAACTTATCATGGTAAACTATCCTAAAGTATATGTAATGACTATCGCAAGTACATTTGAACGGCAAATTAAACAGCGATGCCAAGATTTTATTGATTTTCCATTAGTGCCACTAACTTCATATCCGGTCATTGATTCGCTAATACAATATTGTTCTGGACATAACAAACCGGTAACGGACGGAATGTTTGGGAAATTTTACACTTTGAACAGAACTACTGGTACAATAAATTTAGATGCAAACAAATTTTATGATCTTTTTGGGGGGGGAATATTTAAAAACAATGTAGAAAACATTTTTAATTCTGAGTTAGCAGTTCGTTTAGCAAAATATCAAAGCATTGTTGATGGCTTATTGCCTTTGCTCGATAGTGGGGAGCAATATGAGCGAGAATATGCAAAGAATACGGACATTAGAGATAGATTGAGAAACTGTACTTTTGGTTCTGCTGAAAATGCTTTTTTAAATCTGAAGTTACGTAGAAATAAAGTTGCACACGATTACATAAATGGTCTTTCTGATTCTTTTGAAAATATACGTGATTTTTATTTAGACGCAGTAGTATATGTAATTGCGTTAGAAAAAGCGATTGTAGATCTTACAGATGTAGGGGCTATATTTTCTTTGTCCTAGCAACTTTAACAACAATAATAACGCCCTGTATTTAGCGCGTCATAAGTACACTTTGAGTACAAAAACTCGGCATAAGAAAAATACAAACATCATAAACGAAATTAACAATCTTAACGCATTGAAAAATAACACAAAATGTTAACACAAGATCTCGTGAGACGAGATGGAATAAATTATGAATTCATTATCAGCCCATGTAAACAAACTAAGATCAATGACTCAAAATTCTGAAGTCTTTGATCTTATAATTATCAATACAAAAAACTATTTAACCCCAAAAAAATCTTTCTCATGTTCATTAATAATCACATCTTTATCGTTCACTAAAATGTAACAATAATATTTAGAGAAAGCAGCACCTTGTCTTGCATCACCTGACAAAACCCTCCTTCTTATTAATTAATGACATCAACAAATATGTAACTCCACCGAAAGCTATTATCACAATAAAGTCAATAATTGCAAACGGAATACTATTGATCGGTGCAAAAAGAAAGCCCCTACCAAAGCTAAAAAGCTTGCCTCCCATCAGAATCAGCTCCCCAAAATACATGACAATTGTTGTTGCCATAGAAGCAACTGTAGGTACTACAGCAGACAGCAATTTCCTTTTGCCATAGAAAATGCTACCTATATACGTGCCAAAGGTTACACCAAACACGATAAAGAAAATACTCATAAGAGTTGCCGACAAAGGAGAAATATTAATAGTACCATTTCTATAAAATGAAGTTAAGCAAGCAATAATACAAAGTCCTATAAATACGACAGCTGAAATAAGTTGCGCAAGCAACGGTTTCTTTTTTGAAAAATCATGATTTTTGAGCATTTTTGTAAAACCACACACCACATTTACTAATGCCATAATAATAATAATTGAAATCAAATAAAAATGAATTTTATATGCCGGATTGTTTTGTGCATATATCGGCTTTCCAATAGATCTAAGAACCTCCGGTGTTGCAACACATAATGAAAACTGCCATGATAAATCTTGTTTCAACCATAACCGCAAATATTCTATTGAATTGGCTAAGGTTTTCAAGAGGAAGTTTTGTTTAAAATTTTTGCTGCAAGAATTGTAGCAGATTCTTAAAGTTTACTTTTAGAATGTGCCTCCAAAAAGAAGTGAATTATTGAAAAACCACTTGCTATATGCTACAATAGCTTTGAATTTGTGGGCATAAATATTTTATTTAGCATCAATAAGATCAAAGGCCTCGAAAATTTGAGTCTTTGATCTTACTATATTTATAGGGAGTAGAAATAATGGAAGAAGTTAAAATAATAGTAAATCAAATATCAATGTTAACTTTATTGGGCCTAATAGGCTTTATTGCCGGAAAAACAAGATACCTTCCGGAAAATGCAGGGACTATCATATCTAGAGTTGTTGTAAAGCTAACTGCACCTCTTTTGATTTTCATAACTTTAGCAAAGAGGGAACTTAGCATAGAAAATATCACCAGTATCCTAGGGGTGTATTTTTTGGGAGTCATGTTTTTAGTGATATCCTATGTTATCGGTAGTACTGGAAGTAAAGTTATGAGACTCGAAGGTGCTACAGCCAACATATATAAAATGCATTCAATGTTCGGAAATGTCATTTTTCTTGCATTTCCGTTGCTTAGTTCCTTGTTTGGAGATGACGGTCTTTTCTATGGGGTTATTTTCTCAATTGCAAACGATACTCTTTTATGGACTCTAGGTATCTTTTTGGTCAATAAACATAAGAAGACCAATGTGAAGGAAAACCTTAAACGTCTAATAAACGGTAATACGGTTGCATTATGCTTAGGTTTGTTGGTTTTGAGTATTAGAATGGTTCTAGGTCAATCGGTAAACAACTTGCCCTATGTATATGAGGTGAGTGGTTTTATACAGGACACTTTGAATTCCTTAGGCTCGACTACTTTTCCCCTATCGATGCTTTTTATTGGTTTAATTCTAGCCGAAATCAAAATTGAAAAAATGTCAGATTTTATTAAAAGGGCGCATATTCTTGTTTTGTCACTTTTTAGACTGATTATTGTTCCTGTTTTAGCATTAATTTTGTTATCTTTTACAGGAAATTGGATAGACCCTGTTGCAAAGTATGTAATAATACTTGAATTGGCAGTGCCTTGTGGAACCATCGTTCCTGCTTTGGCTGCCGAGTATGGATCGGATTATAGATCGGCTACGGAAAATGTTTTTGTAACAACGGTTTTAGGTATATTAACTATGCCGTTCATAGTGTACTTAATGCAAATAATAATAAAATGATAATTGAAAGAAATCCGAATGTTAATTAGCAAATTTGAATTAATGTTCGGATTTTGCTTGTTGTTTTCATTGACAAGTTTTATGTATGTTTGATAGTATATTTGTGTGAAATTTATATATTAAGTATAGCATTGTTTATTTTTAATTTTTCCGGGTTTTTGTGAAATAATAAGGGTAATATAAAATTAATATTTTACAGGAGGTAATGATATGGAAAAGCTTTTTAGGCTTAAAGAAAATGGTACAACAGTTAGAACTGAATTAATAGCTGGACTTACAACCTTTGTTACAATGGCCTATATTATCTTTGTAAACCCGTCAATATTAGGAATTACAGGTATGGATAGTGGAGCAGTTTTTGTAGCTACTATTTTAGCTTCAGTGATTGGAACCCTTGTTATGGGGTTGTATGCTAATGTACCCTATGCACAAGCTCCCGGTATGGGGCTAAATGCCTTCTTTACATATACTGTATGCATAGCTTTGCGTTTTAAGTGGGAACAGGCTTTAGCGATTGTTTTTATATGTGGAATAATCAATATAATTATAACAGCAACACAAATAAGAAAAATGTTGATAAAAGCCATACCGGAAACGCTTCAATATGCAATAAGCGGAGGTATAGGCCTTTTTATTGCTTACATTGGAATTAAGCAAGCGCATTTTTTGAATTTTACTTCAGAAGCGAATAATATTAGTGCAACATTAGATAGTGGTGATGTTATTGCAAAAGATATTATTCCGGCAATTGTTGATTTTACGGATCCGGTTTCTCAGCTGGCACTTATAGGTCTTGTAATAACTGTAGTGTTGATGCTAAAAAAGGTAAAAGGCGCGATTCTAATAGGTATAATTTCTACAACAATACTAGGACTTTTTATAGGGCCGGTAACAAAAGTGCCTGAATTCGGACTTGCAAATTTTATTCCACCATCGATAGCGCCAACTTTATTTAAGTTGGATTTAAGGGGCTTATTTGAAGATCCATCAAGAATATTAACTGTACTAAGTACGGTATTAGCATTTAGTTTATCCGATACCTTTGATACTATCGGTACTTTTATTGGGACAGGAAGAAAGTCGGGTATTTTCGATAAGAAAGACGAAGAAGAACTTCACACGAGTAAAGGTTTGAAATCAAAAATGGATAAGGCATTATTTGCAGATGCTATTGCAACTTCTACAGGTGCCTTGCTAGGAACAAGTAACACTACTACCTATGTTGAAAGTGCAGCTGGAATAAGCGTGGGAGGAAGGACAGGATTAACATCGGTCTTTACAGCAATGTTCTTTTTGCTGGCACTGTTTTTATCACCTTTTGCACAGATGGTTACCCCAGCTGCTACTGCACCGGCATTGATTGTAGTTGGTGTTTTGATGATGGAATCAATATCAAAAGTTAAGTGGGGAGAATTTGAAGAGGCTGCATCTGCTTTCTTTACTGCAGTTATTATGCCTTTTACATATAGTATTTCCAATGGAGTGGCCGCTGGATTTCTATTTTATGTAATTACAAAGATTGTATGTGGTAAAGCAAAAGAAGTACATCCTTTACTATATATAGTTACACTTCTATTTGTGGTGGATTTCGTTATTTAATGCTTTTAGTTTATTTATAGAAATAGCTTTATTAATTAAAGTTTTATAATTTATATAACGTTATGGAGGTCTTATTATGGCTAAAACAAAGAAAAATTTAAAAGTTGCTCTTATAATGGGGAGTGATTCTGATTTCTCGATTTTAAAAGATTGCATTAAGGTTTTAAAGCAATTTGATGTTGAGGTTGACACGATGGTTTGCTCAGCACATAGGACACCCGACAAGGCAGCAGAATTTGCAAAGGGTGCAGAAGAAAATGGTTATGGAGTTATTATTGCAGGTGCAGGAAAGGCGGCACATTTGCCTGGCGTATTGGCAGCCTTCACTCCGTTGCCTGTAATAGGTGTTCCTATTAAATCATCCACAATGGATGGGTTAGATTCGTTATTGTCCATAGTTCAGATGCCAAGTGGGATCCCTGTTGCAACAGTTGCTATAGATGGAGCTGATAATGCAGCACTGCTAGCAGTACAGATATTGTCAACGGCTAATGCTGAGCTTAGAGAAAAGATGAAAGATTATAAAAAGAAACTAGCTAAAAAGGTTGAAGAAAAAAATGAAGCTCTTCAAATGAAGATAAAGGAATTGTAGGAGAAATACCATGGGATTTTATGATGGGAGCAAACAATATAATAATCTTTGCTGTGAGGTCTTTGATGAAGAGGATTTCAGGCTTGACAAGCTCAATGAAGAGTGTGGAGTATTTGGAATATTTGATGGAGACGATTTAGATAGTGCCCGCCTGACCTACTATGCTTTATATGCGCTTCAGCATAGGGGTCAGGAAAGTGCTGGTATCGCGGTTAATAATGACGGAAGTTTTGTATATCATAAAGATATGGGTCTTGTACCTGAGATTTTTAATGAAGATATAATAAATAGCTTAAAAGGCAAGCTTGCAATAGGGCATGTGCGTTATTCTACTACAGGGGCAAGCCTTCGGGAGAATGCCCAACCTATGGTTATCAAATATAAGAATGGAAATATGGCTCTTGCTCATAACGGTAATCTCGTTAATGCTGCAGAAGTCAGAGAAAGGCTTGAAGAAGAGGGTGTAATATTTCAATCAAATAATGATTCGGAAGTTATATTGAACCTAATTTCAAGATGCAGATTGACAAGCTCAAGTATTGAAGAAGCAATTGAGAAAATGATGGATGAAATTAAGGGTTCCTATGCGTTGGTTATTTTGACCCCAAAAAGGCTTATTGGAGTAAGGGATCCCTTTGGAATCAGACCTCTTTGTATTGGGCTGATTGGAAATTCTTATGTTTTGGCTTCCGAGACATGTGCACTTGATGCAGTTGGAGCTGTTTACGTAAGAGATGTTCAGCCAGGTGAAATTGTTTTAATTGGTGATGAAGGTTTGACTTCTATACAGACAAAGATTACAGGGCCATCAAAGCTTTGTATATTTGAACATATTTATTTTGCCAGACCCGACAGCTATATTGACGGCGCGAGCGTTTATAGATCTAGAATTGAAGCGGGTTTAAGGCTTGCAAAGGATCATCCTGTCAATGCTGATCTTGTAATCGGTGTGCCTGATTCGGGATTGTCAGCGGCGATGGGATATTCAAGAGAGTCGGGAATTCCCTATGGTGTTGGGCTAATAAAGAATAGATACATTGGCAGAACATTTATACAACCTGATCAAGACAAAAGGGAAAAGGGTGTAAAAATAAAACTTAACGCTTTAAAGGATGCAATTGACGGAAAACGTGTTATAATGATAGATGACTCTATAGTGAGAGGAACTACCAGTAGAAGAATTGTTCAGCTTTTAAGGGATGCGGGTGCAAAGGAAGTTCATATGAGAGTAAGTTCTCCGCCCATAAAATTCCCCTGTTATTTTGGAATTGATATTTCTTCAAAATCACAGCTTGTTGCGTCAGAACATACTGTTGAAGAAATAAGGGATATGCTTGGAGCGGACAGCTTGGGATATCTTACTGTTGAAGGGATTTTGAAGACACCGATAGGCTCAAAATGCGGATTTTGTACTGCATGTTTCCGAGGTGACTACCCGATGGAAGTACCGGAAGAGGGAACAAAGTTTTCCTGCGGGTGATTTGAAGTGAAAGAGGCAAAAACGGAGGGGCAGAGAAGCCTCGGAGTTTTTATTACGCTTCTTTGGAACGAAGTGAAAGAGGCAAAAACGGAGGGGCTCGATGCCCCGGAGTTTTTATTACTAAAAGTGTATGGGGGTAAGGCAAATGAGTAGTTATAAAGATGCCGGTGTTGATGTTGAAGCCGGGTATGAAGGCGTAAAGTTAATGAAGAAGGATGTTCAAAGGACTTTTAGACCGGAGGTGCTTACTGATATAGGTGGTTTTGGCGGTCTTTTTGCGCTCAATAAGGACAAATATCAGGAACCTATTTTGGTATCGGGAACAGATGGTGTGGGTACAAAACTAAAAATAGCATTTATGATGGACAGGCATGATACAATTGGAATTGATTGCGTAGCAATGTGTGTAAACGATATAGCTTGCAGTGGAGCAGAACCTTTATTTTTCTTGGATTACATTGCTCTAGGTAAAAATAAGCCTGAAAAGGTTGCAGAAATTGTTAAAGGAGTAGCTGACGGATGTGTTATGGCGGGATGCTCTCTTATTGGTGGTGAAACGGCTGAAATGCCTGGCTTCTACCCTATAGATGAATATGATGTGGCAGGTTTTGCTGTTGGTATTGCAGACAAGAGCAAGATAATTAACGGTAAAAGTATTAAAGCAGGGGATACGCTTATAGGTGTCTCATCTTCAGGGATACACAGCAATGGATACTCTCTTGTAAGAAAAGTTCTTGCTCCAAGTAAGGAAAAACTGAGTGAGGAAGTTAAAGCCCTTGGAACGACACTTGGGGATGAGCTTTTAAAGCCAACAAGAATATATGTAAAGACAATACTTGACTTAAAAGATAAATTTGAAATAAAAGGTATATCCCATATTACCGGAGGAGGTTTCTATGAAAACTTGCCTAGAATGCTTCCGGAAGGTTTAGGGATAAAAGTTAAAAAGGGCAGTTGGCCAATACTTCCAATCTTTAGCTTACTACAAAGCCTTGGAAATGTAAGTGATAAGGATATGTTCAATACCTTTAACATGGGTATAGGAATTGCTATGGTTGTGGATAGCAAAATAGCGAATGAAGTTGTAAGTTACCTTAACAGGGAAAGGGAAGACGCTTATATTATTGGTGAAATAGTAAGCGGAAAGTCTGAGGTAGAAATATGCTAAAATTAGGCGTACTTGTATCGGGTGGGGGCACAAACCTTCAAGCAATTATCGATAAGATTCAAAGCGGTTATTTGAATAATTGCTCAATTGTTACTGTAGTATCAAGCAAACCTGATACATATGCTCTGGAAAGGGCTCGTAATCATGATATTGAAGGAGTTTGTATAGCTAGAAAAAGTTTTAATTCAATAGAAGAATACGATCTTGCTTTAATTTCCCACCTTGAAAAACATGGTGTAGATCTTGTGGTAATGGCAGGTTTCCTTTCTATACTTGGTGAAACGTTTACAAAGAGGTATGAAGGCAGCATAATTAATGTGCATCCTGCACTTATACCATCATTTTGCGGCAAAGGGTACTATGGCTTAACACCTCATGTAAAAGCAATTGAGTATGGTGTAAAGGTTACAGGGGCTACAGTTCATTTTGTAGAGCTTGAGGCTGATGCAGGCCCAATTATTTTGCAGAAAGCCGTATATATAAAAGAAGATGATACTCCGGAAGTTCTCCAAAAGAGAGTTATGGAGGAAGCGGAGTGGGACATATTGCCAAGAGCTATAAAGCTTATTTCCGAGAAGAAAGTAGTTATTGAAGGAAGAAGAGTTAAAATACTTGAGTAGGTTATAACAATATTTAAGGAGTGATAATGTGATCAAGCGTGCATTGATAAGTGTATCCGATAAAACCGGAATTGTTGATTTAGCTAAGGAACTCTCAGGTGTGGGAGTTGAAATTATTTCTACAGGTGGAACTCATAAGACCTTAAGTGATGCAGGTATAAATGTTATAAATATATCCGATATAACCGGTTTTCCGGAGTGCCTTGACGGAAGAGTTAAGACTCTCCACCCTAAGGTGCATGGAGGACTTCTTGCAATGAGAAATAATCCTGAACATATGAAACAAATAAATGAGCTTGGAATAGAGCCTATAGACATGGTTATAATAAACCTTTATCCCTTTAAGCAGACTATATTAAAGGGACATGTAGAATTGGAAGAAGCTATAGAAAATATAGATATCGGTGGTCCTACAATGCTTCGTGCTGCCGCAAAGAATTATCAAGACGTAGTTGTAATAGTTGATCCTTCAGATTATCCGATGGTAATAGATGAGCTTAAGTCTTCAAAGGAAATTTCCGTAAAAACTAAATTTAAGCTTGCATCTAAGGTTTTTGAACACACAAGCCATTATGACACATTAATTGCTAAGTATTTGAGGGACAAGGTAGGAGAAGAGGAATTCCCTCAGACTTTATCGCTTACTTTTGAAAAGGCTCAGGATATGAGATATGGAGAAAATCCCCATCAGAGAGCTGTTTTCTATAAGGAAGTAGGAGCAAATGTTGGTTGTCTATCATCAGCAAAACAGCTTCATGGAAAAGAACTATCCTATAACAATATCAATGACACAAATGGAGCCCTTGATTTGTTGAAGGAATTTGACGAACCGACAGTTGTTGCAGTTAAACATGCAAATCCATGTGGTGTTGGAAGTGCGGACAATATATTTGATGCATACGTAAGAGCCTATGAATCGGATCCGGTATCCATTTTTGGTGGAATAGTAGCTGCAAATAGAGAGATTGATGAAAAAACTGCCGAAGAAATTAATAAGATATTTATAGAAATTGTTATTGCACCGTCCTTTACAGAAGGCGCAGTGAATATTCTTACAC
>JAEZUI010000183.1 GCA_023421115.1 Bacillota bacterium
GCATATACCAGCTTTACTTCTTTAGAGGAATCAGGTTCTACTGCCAATTCCTTTGCATAGATTATATCTGAAAGGCTAGTAGTGTATTGAAGTTCTAATCCTATTTCCTTAAAGAAAATCTCGTATATTTTATCTAATGAAGCAGCATTTTCAAGGGAAGGAAATTCTAAATCAAACCACTCTAAATTGTAATTTGTGATTTTTCCAGTCACTGCATCAAATTGGACGGTAATAACATTGTTCTCAAAAGGAACATCATTAACTATCCTTGTATATTGGAATGAAAAGTACTTTGGTGTTTCAATTTCAATATCTTTTATGATTTCATCTTCGATTTCTTTATATTTTGTTTCTTTGAACTTGTCGGGTTGTATTTGGTTTAAAAATTCTTCTACAGCTTTTTTGGCAGCAGCCTTGTCATATTTTGCAGGATTGTCTTCGGTCTTTGGAGACCCTGTACTGAAGCTTGTAATCTCACCGGTAGCTGCATCTATTCTTGCACTTACTCTAGAGTTTACTTTGTCGTCGGATTTAATAAAATGCAGGTTCCACTCGTAACCCTTTGTTCCAAGCCATCCCTTGTAAAGACTTGCACTATTAAGAGTAAAGGAAGCATCAAGTTCTAAAACCTTAAGTTCTCTTGCTATCTTTTCTGCATCTTCCTGGCTTAGAAGCTTTGATACTTCTTCAACAGCAGCTATTTCTTCAGGATTAAGAGCTATATCAGCTGCTAGATCTCCTCTACCAAATGCTGCACTTTCCTTCGTAGCCATATCATACAATTCATTATAATAAATGCTGCCTAAGTTTATTTTTTTTCCTGTAAACGCATCAATATAATGGTTTGAATTGTAAATAGGGGAATACGCTCCGTATACTTTCACATTTTTATCTTCGGTTGATAATTTATATGTAAGACCAAGACCTAAATTCTTTATATATGCCTCTTGTGCTTCTTTAAGGCTTAGGGCTTTTTCGCTTGAAGGAAAAACCAGATCTTTTGACCAGTTCTTATTATAACCTTCAAGTTCACCGGTTTGTTTGTTAATGTTCACACTTATTCCATTCTTAGGGAAAACAATACCGTTATAAGTTCTAATATAGTTAAAAGAGTAAACATTATCAGTAATTGATACATTTTGGTTTCTCTCCAATATTTTTATATTGTCAAAAATATCTGGGTTGAGCTTTTTTATGATTTCTTCAGCTTTCTTTTGGGCTTCAGACCTACTTATTGAAGGAAGCTTTTTTATGTTTTCATAATTTGTGTACTTGTAGTTGTAATAGCTTTGAACATCTCCAGTACTGTCAATTGATACTTCAATGTTTCTACCATTGTTGTCTTTTGAACTCCAGTTTAGCATCCAGAATTTCAAATCCCCTTGAGATCGGACACTATAAGTAAAGTTGCTTAAGTCATCGGGAATGTCAAACATCTGTTTTGATACTTTGATTGCATTTTCAAGACCGGGATCAGCGGCAGAGAATGCAGAAATTGGCATTACTACAGTTAAAATCATTATAAGTGCACTAAATAGTGCGATTTTAGTTTTCATATTTCTCACTCCTTAGGTTAATTTGTTTATATACATTAGACTGATACAATTATAAAAAAGTTCGTAAAAAATAAAAGAATTACATAGTTTTTTAAATAAACTATTGAAAAGAATCACCTTTTTTCTTAAAATATATAGGTATCCTAAGGGATTTATTCAAATAATTTACATAAAGTGCAAGAGGGGGTAATGAAATGACAGAAGAAAAAGTTAATAAAGAGACAGAAGTGTATTTGAGTATAATGAGAGAAAAGCCTGTATACAGAAAAATGGTTCAAGAAGGTGTGTTTACAGAGGAGCAATTGGATGAATGCATATTGACACTTTATAAAAATGATTTAAAAGGAGAGAATAGGTAAGTAAGTTTATTTTTTTGTTCTAACATACTCAAAATCCCAATAAATTATTAGTATAAACATACTAATAATTTATTGGGGGTTTCTTATGATAAACAAAACAGGTCAAACGGCCAAAAACATTATAAACGAACATGCAAATATCGTATCGATGGTTAAAGGTATAGCAATAGCATATTTGATTACAATACCATTATTTATGATTTTTGCATTCTTTTTAACCTATATGGATTTCCCGGAAAAAATCCTTCCTTCGGCAGTTATTATAACCACACTAATAAGTATAATAGTAGCAGGTTGGAATTCTACAAGTAAAATCCGAAGCAAAGGCTGGCTAAACGGTGGAATTATTGGATTAATGTACATGGGCATTTTGTTTTTTGCTAGTAGCTTAGCTTACAGAAATTATTCCATTAACAGTCATGTAATAGTAATGCTTGTTATTGGAGTAATTACAGGATCAATTGGAGGAATATTAGGAATAAATCTTAGAAGAGAGCCAAAAGTAAGAATTGGAAAATAAAGAGCAAAGCTTCTTGATATACCTAACCCAAAAGCGAAAAAAACTAAAATAAGTGTGGACATAAATTTTCTGTTGTGATATATTAAATTAAATAAGATTTTGCATTTGAAAAAGAAATGTAAAATGTTTTATGACAGATAATAGTATATATTTTATTAAATTAAATAGTTACCTTTAATTGAGTCCAGAGAGGCTAAAAAGGTGGCGCATGCGAGTATCATTTTTTGCAAGTTAAATTGTGATTTAGCTTCTTGCCGTCATCTGGTAAGAAGCTTTTTTAGTATATAAATGAAGTGTTATGGGAACAAAAGACCGATAAAATATTATGGAGCGTATAATTATGATTAATAAAGCTGAAATAATGGATGAAAGCGGAATTAACAGAGCAGTTACTAGAATAGCACATGAAATAATTGAGAAGAATAAAGGTGTGGAAGACATCGTTCTCATTGGAATTCAGCGAAGAGGTGTACCACTTTCAAAAATGATAGCTGAAAAGATTAAGGGTGTTGAAGGTAAAGAGGTTCCTGTAGGTATTTTGGATATAACACTATACAGAGATGATTTGAGTATGCTTGCAGAACACCCCATCATAAATGGGACAGAGATAAATTTTTCTGTAAACGGAAAGAAAATTATTCTCGTTGATGATGTGATTTATACAGGTAGGACAGTTAGAGCTGCAATAGATGCAATTATGGATATAGGCAGGCCAAAGATGATTCAACTAGCTGTTTTAGTAGACAGAGGCCACAGAGAACTTCCTATCCGTGCCGATTATGTTGGTAAAAATGTACCAACTTCAAAATTTGAGATTGTAAATGTTAAATTATTTGACGTTGATAAAGTTAATGTTGTTACTATAAGTGATATTGAAAAGGGTATCAGCCATTAGTTTGTGTAGTTTGTGGTCTTTGTGTATTCTATAAAAAAACCTTTTTAGACCACTATTATAGATTTGTTTAAGAAATTTTATGAAAGGATATTTGTTATGAAAAGCCATATCAACATCTTTATAACTAAATTAAGGAAAAGAATAGAGATGTATTCCGCTTTTCTTATATATAGAGTAGGTGGAACGTTTTATAATTCAATTGATGGAATAGTTGTTTTCAAAAATAGTGAGGATATGTATCCTTGCTATTTTTTTACACCTCTTTCGAACGAAGTGAAAGAGGTAAAAACGGAAGGGCTCGATGTCCTGAAGTTTTTTATGACACCTCTTTCGAACGAGTTGAAAGAGGTAAGGTTTAAACAAAATTTTATATTTAAATATAAGTTTAGTGAGGTGCTATGATGATTTTAAAGTCGAAAGATCTGCTAGGACTTAAAGAACTTACAACAGAAGAAATAGAATACATTTTAAACACTGCAAAGACAATGAAGCTTATTGTTACTTCAAAAAACAAAAAGACTCCACACCTTCAGGGAAAGTCCATTATAACTTTGTTTTATGAAAACAGCACAAGGACAAGATTGTCATTTGAGCTGGCATCGAAGTACATGAGTGCAAGTGCTGCTAATGTTTCAGCTTCAAGCAGCAGTGTAGCTAAAGGTGAGACGCTTATTGATACCGGGAAGACAATTGACATGATGGGCAGTGATGTTGTTATCATAAGACATCCGATGTCCGGAGCACCACACCTTCTTGCAAAGAATATAGAAGCTTCGGTTATCAATGCAGGGGACGGTATGAATGAACACCCTACTCAGGCGTTGTTGGATATGTTTACTATAATTGAAAAGAAGGGCAGCTTAAAAGGCTTGAAAGTTGCAATTATAGGGGATGTATATCATAGCAGGGTTGCAAGAAGCAATATATGGGGAATGACAAAGCTTGGAGCTGAAGTGTGTGTTGCCGGGCCCTCAACGCTGTTACCACCGGAAATTGAAAAGACCGGAGTTAAGGCCTTTAATACTGTCCAAGAGGCATTGATTGATGCTGATGTGGTTATGGGTCTTAGAATTCAGCTTGAGAGGCAGAAGAAAGGTTTGTTCCCAAGTATTCGGGAGTATTCAAGATTTTTTGGACTTGATGAAAAACGTTTGAAACTTGCAAAAGACGATGCACTGATTATGCATCCCGGACCTGTAAATAGAGGGGTGGAGTTATCTTCTTGTGTTGTAGACAGTGAAAGGTCACTCATAAATGAACAGGTTCAAAACGGAGTGGCAGTCAGAATGGCACTTTTGTATCTTTTAACAAGGAGGGATTCTGTTGAGAACATTAATTAAAGGTGGTCAAGTTATTGACGCAAAAACGAAAATTAACGACTGTCTGGATATATTGATAGAGGACGGCAAAATTACTGAAATAGGTAAAGATATTGAATTTGTAAATGGTGATATTATTTATGCTCAAGGCAAATATGTATTGCCGGGGCTTGTTGATGCACATTGCCATTTAAGGGACCCAGGACAAGAATATAAAGAAGATATAGAAACCGGCACAAGAAGTGCTGCAAAAGGTGGCTTTACTTCAATTGCATGTATGCCCAATACAAGTCCTGTAATTGATAATGAGGCAATTGTTAAATACATTATGAATAAAGCAAAACAAGACGGTGTAGTAAATGTTTATCCTATTGGAGCTATATCTAAAGGACTTAAAGGTGAAGAGCTTTCTGAAATAGGTGAACTAAAATTTGCCGGTGCAGTGGCAGTTTCCGATGATGGAAAGCCTCTAAAAAACTCTGCTTTGATGAAAAAAGCACTTCAGTATTCATCTATGTTTGATATAACTGTAATTTCCCACTGTGAAGACCTTGATCTAGTAGATGAGGGTACGATGAATGAAGGTTATATGTCTACAGTTTTAGGACTAAGAGGTATTCCTTCTGCTGCGGAAGAAATAATGGTATCAAGAGAGCTTATTCTTGCCGAATATACCAAAATTCCCGTACACATAGCTCATGTTAGCACAGAGTTGTCTGTGGATCTAATCCGCCACGCAAAAAGTCGAGGTGTAAAAGTGACCTGTGAAACTTGCCCCCATTATTTTGCCCTTACCGATGAGGCATGCGAAGGTTTCAACACTTTAGCGAAAGTAAATCCGCCTCTTAGGACCAAAAAGGATGTTGAAGCAATAATTGAAGGACTTAAAGATGGGACAATAGATATTATAGCTACAGATCATGCTCCTCATCACCAAGATGAAAAAAATGTTGAATTTGCAATAGCAGCTAACGGAATGGTTGGTTTTGAAACTGCTCTTCCTTTATGTGTAACATACTTAGTAAAGCCTGGGTATCTTACAATGGAGCAGTTGGTTGAAAAGATGTGCGTAAATCCTTCAAAGATTCTAGGTCTTAACAAAGGCTCTATAGAAGTAGGAAGCAGCGCCGACTTGACAATAATAGATATGGATGAAGAATATGTTGTGGATGTAAGCAAATTTAGCTCAAAAAGCAAAAACTCGCCCTTTGACGGCTTTAAATTGCAAGGCACCGTTTATTATACCATTGTAAACGGTAATGTAGTGGTTAGGGAGAAAGTGCTGTTGTAATAATGTAAGCATTTGAGTAGTAATTGCAACATATAGTTTTTACCTTATTAATATTATTTTTATATGAGAAGGAGAGTAAGAATGATGTTTATAGATAACTTGATTGAAGAAATTAAAGAAAAAAACAATCCAACGGTTGTGGGACTCGACCCAAAAATAGATTATGTTCCTTCCTTCATAAAAGAAGAGATGTTTGAAAAGTATGGAGCAAGTTTAAAAGGTGTATCAGAGGCTATATTAAAGTTCAACAAAATTTTAATAGATTCCATTTATGATATTGTCCCGGCTGTAAAGCCACAGTTAGCATACTACGAGATGTATGGTGTTGAGGGTATAAAGGCTTTTTACGAAACCTGCAAATATGCAAAGCAAAAAGGTCTGATTTGTATAGCAGATGGAAAGAGAAACGACATTGGAACAACAGCTGAGGCTTATTCTTCAGCTTTTCTTGGAACAACCAAAATTGATGACAAAACACAAGAAGCGGCTTTTGATGTGGATGCTTTGACAGTGAATCCATATCTAGGTGTTGATGGAATTAAGCCCTTTGTAAATGATTGTGCTAATTTTGGAAAAGGTATATTTGTACTTGTAAAGACTTCAAACAAGTCCTCAGGGCAACTTCAGGACCTTTTAACACAGGAAGGTAAGAGTATTTATGAAAAGGTGGCCGAATATGTAAATGACTGGGGTGCAAATGTAATAGGTAAATATGGTTATAGCAGTGTTGGTGCAGTTGTAGGTGCCACATACCCCAATCAGGCAAAAATACTAAGGAAGATACTAAGGAATGCATATATACTTGTTCCGGGTTATGGAGCACAGGGAGGCACTGCAAGAGATGTTGCACATTCTTTTAACAGTGACGGTTTAGGTGCAATAGTAAATGCTTCAAGAAGCATAATGTGCGCATATAAAGATGAGCAGTGGAAGGGCATATATACTGAAGATAAATTTAGTGAGGCTTCAAGGGCAGAGGCATTGAGAATGAAAGATGATATAAATGGAGTTATTTCATAGAAATTTTTGAGGTGAATAAAAATATGAAAGCTATATTGGCATTAGAGGACGGTACCATTTTCGAAGGTGAGAATTTCGGGATGGAAGGCGAAGTAATAGGTGAAATTGTTTTTAATACAGGCATGACGGGTTATCAGGAGGTACTTACAGATCCTTCTTACTGCGGGCAAGTGGTTACAATGACGTATCCACTAATAGGTAACTATGGTGTTAACATTGACGATATTGAATCGGGCAAGCCTCAGGTTAAGGGATTTATCGTTAGGGAACTCTGTGACAATCCGAGTAATTGGAGATCAGTGGAGACCTTAGAGCAATATCTTAAGAGACACAATATAATAGGGATTCAGGGTATTGATACAAGGGCACTTACAAGGATATTGAGAGACAAAGGAACTATGAAGGGCATTATTTCTACCGACCCTGAATTTAAGCTTGAAGAAAGAATTGATGAAATTAAGGCCTATGTTATAAAAGACCCTGTTATGTGTGTGACAACAAAAGAAGTTATACACTATAAAGGGGATGGGCTTAAAGTGGCTCTTCTCGATCTTGGTATAAAGCAGAATATAGTCAGATCACTGTTAAAGAGGGGCTGCGATGTATATGTGTTTCCGGCGGATGCAAAAGCTGAGGATATTATGGCTGTAAATCCTGATGGAATAATGTTGTCAAATGGACCTGGAGATCCTAAGGATTGTGTAAATACAATTAACACAATTAAAGATCTTTTAGGAAAAAAACCGATGTTTGGAATTTGCTTAGGACACCAGCTTACAGCTTTAGCAAATAATGCAGACACCGAAAAGCTTAAGTATGGTCACAGAGGTTGTAACCATCCGGTAAAGGACGTTGATAAGGATTTGACTTATATAACTTCACAAAATCACGGATACACAATTATAGAGTCTTCTTTAGACACAGCGAGGATGGAAGTAAGTCATCGAAACATGAATGATGGAACTATAGAAGGTGTAAGATATAAGGATGTACCTGTATTTACGGTACAGTTCCACCCGGAGGCTTCACCTGGGCCTAAAGATACAGCTTATCTTTTTGATGAGTTTGTTGAGATGATGAATAAGTATAAGTGATAGTTGGCTGTAATGGAAACTATCAGCAGCTTGTAAAAGTATTAAGGGGGATAATGGATGCCTAAAAGAAATGATGTAAAGAAAGTCCTGGTAATTGGGTCAGGTCCAATTATAATCGGCCAGGCTGCAGAGTTTGACTATGCGGGAACACAAGCCTGCCGTGCTTTAAAGGAAGAAAATATTGAAGTTATACTTGTAAACAGTAATCCAGCAACAATTATGACAGATACAAATATTGCGGATAAAGTATATATAGAGCCACTTACACCCGAGATAGTAAAAAAAATTATTGTTAAAGAAAAGCCTGACAGTATATTACCTACCTTAGGCGGTCAGACGGGGCTTAATCTGGCCATGGAACTGGCTGAATCGGGTTTTTTGGAAGAGCAGGGAGTAAAGCTACTTGGAACTGATACTGAGACAATTAAAATGGCCGAAGACAGACAATCCTTTAAGGACACTATGGAGCGAATTGGTGAGCCTTGTATTGCGAGCAAAGTTGTAACCACAATAGAAGAGGCTTTAGAGTTTGCAGCCCAAATTGGATATCCTGTAATTGTAAGACCTGCTTATACCCTTGGAGGCTCGGGTGGAGGTATAGTTTTCAATGAAAAGGAGCTATTTGAAGTAGGAAGCAATGGTTTAAGATTGTCTCGAGTTACTCAAGTGCTCATTGAAAAGTGTATTTCCGGTTGGAAGGAAGTTGAGTATGAAGTAATGCGTGACGGTAAGGGAAATGTTATTACCGTATGTAATATGGAAAACATAGATCCTGTTGGAGTTCATACTGGGGACAGTATTGTTGTAGCACCATCCCAGACACTCACAGATAAGGAATATCAGATGCTCCGTACAGCATCCCTCAATATTATTTCGGAATTGGGTATTCAGGGAGGATGTAATGTTCAGTTTGCACTTCATCCTACCAGCTTTGAATATGCAGTTATTGAAGTTAATCCAAGGGTTAGCCGTTCATCGGCACTAGCTTCAAAGGCTACGGGATATCCTATCGCAAAGGTTGCATCAAAGATTGCAATAGGTTACGGTCTTGATGAAATTCAAAATGCAGTAACCGGCAAGACCTATGCGTGTTTTGAGCCGACTCTCGACTATGTAGTTGTTAAGATTCCAAAGTGGCCTTTTGACAAGTTTGTAAAGGCAAAAAGGACACTTGGTACTCAGATGAAGGCAACAGGAGAAGTTATGGCTATAAGCAGTTCCTTTGAAGGTGCTTTGATGAAGGCACTGCGTTCTCTGGAATTGGGTATATATACACTAGAGCAGGATATCTTTAAGAGCTTTAGTGATGGAGAAATCCGTGAAAAAATTAAGGATATCAATGATGAAAGGCTTCTTGTTTTGGCAGAGGCGATAAGAAGAGGAATTACAATTGAAGAGATAAATGATATAACAAAGATAGACCTGTACTTCTTAAACAAGATCAAGGATTTGGTGAGGACAGAAGAAGAGCTTAAGGCAATGAAGCTGGAAAACCTGAACAAGGATTATATAAAGAAGGTTAAAAAGATGGGATTCCCTGATATGGTAATCGCAAAATATATGGGATGTACCCCAAAGGATGTAAGAGTAAGAAGAAAAGAATTGGGAATATGTGCGACCTACAAGATGGTTGATACCTGTGCAGCCGAGTTTGAAGCTATAACTCCTTACTATTACTCAACCTTTGATGAAGCCTGTGAATCTAAAAAGTCGGATAAAAAGAAAGTACTTGTTGTGGGGTCAGGACCCATTAGAATAGGTCAGGGTATTGAATTTGATTACTGCTCTGTTCATTCGGTATGGGGACTTAAAGAGGAAGGCTATGAGACAATAATAGCAAATAACAATCCCGAAACGGTAAGTACAGACTTTGATACTGCTGATAGGCTCTATTTTGAACCTCTGACCGCTGAAGATGTTGAAAACATTGTAGAAACTGAAAAGATTGATGGAGTTATTGTTCAGTTTGGTGGTCAGACGGCAATAAAGCTGACCAAAGCGTTAGAGCAAATGGGTGTAAAGATTTTCGGTACAGAGCCTTTCTATATAGATGCAGCTGAGGACCGTGAAAAGTTTGATCAAGTTTTGGAAGAAGTAGGGATACCAAGACCTGAAGGAAAGACTATATTTACTTTAGAAGAGGCTCTAGAAGCTGCAAATGAGCTAAAATATCCTGTACTTGTAAGACCTTCCTATGTTTTAGGTGGTCAAGGAATGGAGATTGCCTTCAGTGACAAGGATGTTAAAGAGTATATGGAGATTATTACAAGGGTAAAGCAAGAGCACCCTATATTGATAGATAAGTATATGATGGGTAAGGAAATAGAAGTAGACGCCATTTGTGACGGAGAAGATATACTAATTCCGGGTATAATGGAGCATCTTGAAAGAGCGGGAGTTCACTCGGGAGATAGTATATCGGTATATCCTTCCCTTTCAATAAGTGATAAACTTAAAGAAAAGATAGTTGACTATACAAGAAAGCTTGCAAAGGCTTTACATGTAATAGGGCTTGTAAATATCCAGTATGTATATTACAATCATGAATTGTATGTTATTGAAGTAAATCCACGTTCAAGCCGTACTGTACCTTATATAAGTAAGGTGACAGGAATTCCTATGGTCAATATTGCAACTAGGATTATGATGGGCAGGACCCTCAAGGATTTCAAATATGGTACGGGATTATATAAGGAGTCTTTATATTATGCAGTTAAAGTTCCTGTATTCTCTTTTGAAAAGCTGCATAATGTGGATACAAGCTTAGGTCCTGAGATGAAGTCTACCGGGGAAGTCTTAGGAATTGCAAAAAGCTTTCCCGATGCACTGTTCAAAGGCATTATCGGTTCGGGAATGAAGCTTCCTAATAGAAGCGGTGGAATTCTTATGACTGTTCGTGACACTGATAAAACTGAATTAATACCTATAGCCGAGGAATTCGAAAAGTTGGGCTATGAACTGTATGCGACAGGCAAGACGGCAAATTTGCTGAATACTCAGGGAGTTGCCACAAACGCAGTAAAGAAGATAGAAGAAGGGGAACCGAATATACTTGACCTGATTCAGTCAGGAAAGATAAGTATGATAATCAATACTCCTACACGGGGTAGAAAGCCAGAGAGAGACGGATTTAAGATAAGAAGAAAGGCAGTTGAGATATCAATACCGTGTATGACCTCTTTAGATACTGCAAAGGCAGTATTGGACTGTATTAAGCTTGGTAAGCAGGAAAGTGATCTTGAAGTATTGAACTTGAGTATTTTTGATGAGTAAGGCCATTTCAAAAAATAACCTATACAGCATTTGACCAGTTGTTTTTTGGAATTACCTAAAAACTTTAGTTTCGGAGGATAAAATGTCTAGAGTTATACTTGAAAAAGTTGAAAAAGTTGAACAGTTGGCAAAGTCTATATATAGGATGACAATTAAGTCGGATTATGTATCTGAAAATGCCAAGCCCGGACAATTTGTAAATGTAAAATGCAGCGAAGGAATAAATGCGCTTCTTAGAAGGCCTATTAGCATATGCAAAGTAGATAGAGAAAGAGCAACTTTCGATATCGTATTTCAGATAAAGGGAATAGGAACGGAGTATCTCTCTCAAAAGATAGCCGGCAGTGAAGTAGATTTAATAGCACCTTTAGGAAACACATTTGATATTGATACTAAGAATAAGAAGATTGCTGTAGTTGGAGGGGGAATTGGAATATTCCCTCTGCTCTATATTTTAAGAGAGATAAAGGATGTTGAAAAAAGAGCATATATAGGCTTTCGGAATAAGGATTTTGCAGTATTGTTAGATGAATTTGAAGTAAATTGCGATATGTTAAATATTTCGACCGATGATGGAAGTATGGGATATAAAGGTTTGGTTACGGATATTCTTGAAAATGACCTAAAAAGTTGTAAGTTTGATATAATATACACATGCGGTCCTTCGCCGATGATAAAGAGAGTTGTTGAAATTGCACATAAAAACAATATAAAATGCCAGGTGTCAATGGAACAAAGGATGGGCTGCGGTATTGGGGCTTGTTTGGTTTGCGCCTGCAAAACAAAAAAGGAAGATGGTTGGGAGTATAGCCATGTATGTAAGGATGGACCTGTATTCTGGAGTGATGAGGTGATTTTTGATGACTGAAAATATGCCTAAAATGGTTGTTAATATTGGTGGTCTAAAATTAAGCAATCCGGTTATTGCTGCATCGGGTACTTTTGGATTTGGAAGGGAATATAGCGAGTACACTGATTTAAATAAGATAGGAGCAATTTCAGTCAAAGGCCTTACCTTAGAGCCCAGACAGGGAAACAAGCCTCCTAGAATTGCAGAAACCCCGGCCGGCATTTTAAACAGTGTAGGGCTTCAAAATCCGGGAGTAAGGGCATTTATAAAAGATGAGATCCCGTTTTTGAGAAAGTTCAATACTGCGATTATTGCAAATATAGCAGGTAATACCCTTGAAGACTATTGTGAGATGGCAGATATTTTGTCTGAGGAGGATATTGATGCCGTTGAACTCAATGTGTCCTGTCCGAATGTAAAAAAAGGATGCATGTCCTTTGGAAATACTACAGCCGGAATAACTGAGATAACTAAGGAAGTCAGAAAGCACTTAAGGAAGCCTTTAATTGTTAAGCTGACACCAAATGTTACGGATATAAAGGAAATAGCACTAGCAGCAGAAGCTGAAGGTGCTGATGGAATATCATTAATAAATACTCTATATGGTATGGCAATAGATATTCACAGAAAGAGACCCATCTTAGCCAATAACTTTGGAGGACTGTCAGGACCAGCAGTAAAGCCTGTTGCATTGAGAATGGTATATGAAGTTTCGAAAGTTGTTAAAGTGCCTGTTATTGGGATGGGCGGTATAACTACCGGAGATGACGCTGTTGAGTTTATGTTGGCAGGTGCAACCGCTGTTATGGTAGGAACGGCAAACTTCGTAAATCCTACTGCTTGTGTAGATGTTGTGAAGGGTATTCAAAATTATCTTAGTATGTATAACATTAATGATGTCAATGATATAATAGGAATGTTGGAGTTGAACTGATATTCAAAGAATGCTGAAATGTTACTTCGAAAGAGGGATATACAAATGAAAACCACAATCATTTTTGTAAGACATGCGGAGGCCGAGGGAAACCTCTACAGAATTTTTCACGGTTGGACAGATTCGGGTATTACTGAAAAGGGACATGTTCAAGCTAAAAAAGCTGCTGAAAGATTAAAAGATGTAAACATAGATGTCCTCTATTCGAGCAGTTTAAAGAGGACAATTCAAACAGCACAATATATTGCTGATATCAAAGGACTTCCAATTATACGTACGGACAAGCTCAAAGAGATCAACGGCGGTGATTGGGAAGGTGAGAAGTGGGAGGATTTACCGAATATTTGGCCTGATGAGTACCATACCTGGGAAAATGCACCCCATATTCACAGAATGCCAAATGGCGAGACAATGGAAGAGTTTCAGGAAAGACTTAAAAATGAAGTCATGTATATTATAGAAAACAACAAAGGTAAAAATATCTGTGTTGTAACACATGGAACTGCAATAAGAGCTCTTATGTGCCATTTTTTTCATCTAAATTTGGAGGAAATGATAAATGTTAAGTGGTACGATAATACAGCTATTTCAATAATTGACTATGAAGAGGGTAGATTTAAAGTTATACTTGAAGGTGATGCATCCCATCTTGGTCTAGAGCTTAGCACCATACAAAATCAAAAGTGGTGGAAGGACTATATGGAAAAGCATGAACAAGAAATGGAATTGGAGGAGTGATATAATATGAAACTCCTCTTTTTTACAGATACTCATATAAAAGGCACAACTCCGAAAAACCGAAAAGATAACTTTTATGAAACATTAAAAAGAAAGTTTAACGAGATATGCGATATATCAAAGGAACTTGAGGTTGATTATATTCTTCATGGGGGAGATTGGTTTGATAGGCCGGATATTTCACCTTCCATTGTAAGAGAGTTTGCAATTATAATTAAAAGCTTTGGTAAAGAAGTATATACCGTTGCGGGAAATCATGATATATACGGACACAATCCGGGGACAATAAGCAGAACTATGCTGGGAATTCTAGAGGGTACCGGAGTTGTAAACCTTTTAAAGGATGATGAGGAGGTTATTCTAAGAAGAGGTGGAATAAGTCTCCAGCTTACAGGGAAATCCTATAATTATGATATTGATGGACAGGACTATGCTAAATATTATATAGTAAACAAAAGCAGTAAAGTGGACTATGCTATAAATATTGTCCATGGCATGCTATTGAAAAAGCCCTTTTATGAAGGCATACAGTATACTTTGCTCGATGATATCAAGGATACCGAGGCGGATATTACTTTTGCCGGACACTATCACAGTGGTTTTGGGGTAAAAAATATAAAGGATAAGTATTTTGTAAATCCAGGCAGTATCGTCCGGGTTTCCAACAGTATAAGCGAAATTGAAAGAAAACCAAAGGTAGTGTATATAGAGCTTGAAGATGGTATAAAAATTCGTGAAATAGAACTTAAATCAGCTCTTCCGGGAGAAGAGGTTTTAGACCGGGAAGAGCTGGAAAAGGCAAAAGACCGGAGCTTAAGACTCCATCAGTTTTACCAGGGTATATCACAATCTATGGAGTACAAAAAAATTGATATTGCCGGTATAGTTGAAAATATAGCATCTAATCAAGATTTAAGCAGGGAAGTAAAAGAAGAAGCCTTAAGGAGGATAGCAATTGCCCAGGAAAGTTTTGCTATGGGGCAAGAAATGGAATGATTCTAATTGAAAAGGTATTAATCGAAAATTTCCAATCCCATGAAAGTACTGAACTTACTTTTAATGACGGGCTTAATGTAATTATCGGACCATCGGATCACGGAAAGTCTGCCGTCATAAGAGCCATAAAATGGGTTTTATATAATGAACCAAGGGGCAACGAATTTATACGTCAGGGTAGCAATTTTGCTCGGGTTACCCTATGGTTAAATACAGGTTACGCTATAACACGTGAACGTACTCCAAGTAAGAACAGATATATACTCTCGGATAGCGATGGGAATTCAAATATTTATGAGGGTTTTGGAAATGAAGTTCCCCAGGAAGTTGTCAAAGCGCACGGAATTCCAAAGGTAATTATGGATACCGACATAAATTCGAGCATTAATATCGGTAATCAGCTTGAAGGTCCATTCCTTATCTCAGAATCTGGAGCTGTACGTGCTAAAGCAATTGGTAGACTTACAGGACTTCATATAATTGATAAATCCATTCGTGACAGTGGGACAGATTTGAGACGCGAGAATCAGACTCGTGACAGGTTTGAAAAGGAACTTGATGAAGTAAATGAAAAGCTTAAAGAATATGAGTATCTTGATGTACTTGAAGAAAAAATTGAAGCTAGCTCAAAGCTTATAGAAAAAATTGAAAAGGGCTTAGAAAGAATTGCTTCACTGACAAATATAAAGCAAAATCTTAAGGATATTGATGAAAAATATAAGCAAACTGTTTATGAAATTGCAAAACTTGAGAAAATAGAAGAATGCGATATTATTTTAAAAAATATCGAAGTTGATTTTATTAAGTTAAAGTCAATGGATAATCTCAGTAACAGGTTTAGTGACAATTTAACGGCAGTAAAGGAAATGGAAAAAACCCTTTCAATGACCGAGGGTGTAAGCATTTGTATAAGTTTGATCAAACAGGCCGAAGAGAAAGTATATAGATATGAAAAGCTTCAAAAGGCAAAAAAGGTATTGAAAGATTTAGAAAATGAACTGGCTAATGTTGAAAATATATTAAACAGGACAAAAAATATTCAAATTTCAGATGGTATGATTAGTAAAATTGGAGAAAATAATATAAGGGTCATGCAACTTATTGCGATAAAAGAAAAACTTTTAGACTATGACCGAGAAATTGATAAAGTGCATACTATGCTAGATAAAAGCATAGATTTAACCGAATCGGATGCTATTATCAGCGAAATTGTAAAAAAAAGTGAAAGACTTGTGAAGCTTGAAGCCATAGGAAACAGATTAGCTCCTATATTAAATAATATTATTGATGGAAATAATTATCTTAATAGCAATAATGAAGAGATTGAAAAGAAATTAAAAATATATACGGATTTGTTAAAAGAAAGTGGCAAGTGTCCGATGTGTAACAGCAAAATCAGTGATGATAAATTGGATGATATTATAAGGCATTATAAGGAGGCTCATTGATGGCTATTGAGTATGAAAAGAAAATCAATCAGATCAAGGAAAATCTTGATAAGGCAAAGAATATGAGAATAAGGGCGGAAGCACGTCTTGAGCAGCTAAACAAACAAAAAGAAGATATTTTGAGTGAGCTTAAAGAACTTAATGTATCACCTGACGAGCTTGATGTGGAAATAAGCAAACTCAAGAGTGAGATTGAGGATTTGATGGATAGGGCACAAAGTCTTATTCCGCAAGACTTAATTAAATAAGGCAAATTCAAGATTTACTATATAGTTTTAAAGCGAGGAGCCTATAACTGAAGCTTTTAGGTTGCGGCATCTATAGTACATTATTTTGTATTTTAAAGAGCTTAAAAAAGTAATTGACAATTTAGCTTGGAAAGGCAATAATGATTAGGAATGACTATTAATTAAGTTTTTATTAAGTAATATCAAAAAAATTTGATTTAATGGTATTTCGCAAGGATAAATATGAAGTGATTTTTCGTTATTGCTGAGTGGTAAGGTGAAATAAATAAATCTAGTTTGAGGTGTATAACTTGAAAAAGAAAATAGGTATTGTTTCGCTTGGATGTCCTAAAAATCTCGTTGATAGTGAAATAATGCTTGGAATACTTAAGAAAAAAGATTTTGAGATTACTACCGATGAAAGCGATGCCAATATTATTATTGTTAATACCTGTGGATTTATTGAGACTGCCAGTGAAGAGTCTATAAATTCAATACTCGAAATGTCGAAGTATAAGAAGCTTAAATGCAGGCTTCTTATTGTGACGGGGTGTTTAGCAGAGCGTTATAAAGAGAATATATTAAAAGAGATACCGGAAGTAGATGCTGTTATCGGTACCGGAGGGTATGGACATATAGCTGAAGTTATAGACAAGCTGTATAAAGCTGAAGAAGCAATTTCTTTAGACAAAAGACTGTTTCTTGAGTATGATAACGGGGTGGAGTACCTTAAAGGGGAACGGGTGATTTCTTCAAATAAAGGTTACGCCTATTTAAAGATTGCAGAAGGTTGTGACAACTGTTGTACCTATTGTGTAATTCCTTCGTTGAGGGGACCTTATACCAGCAGGCAAATGGAAGATATTATAGAAGAGGCTATACAGTTAGCTAAACAGGGTGTAAGGGAAGTAATACTTGTAGCGCAGGATGTTACCAGGTATGGTGAAGATCTATACAAACAAAAGAAGCTTGTTGAATTAATAAGGGAAATTGGCAAGATAAGAGAGATTAAATGGATAAGACTTCTTTATTGTTATCCTGAGGAAATTGATGAAAACCTAATAGCAGAAATGGCTAGCAATCCTAAGATTGTAAAGTATTTGGATATGCCTATTCAGCATGCAAGTGACAAGGTATTAAGTTCTATGGGTAGAAGAGGAACTTTAGAAAACTTGGAAAGTCTCCTTTCAAAACTAAAGAATAGAATACCGGATATAGTTATCCGAACTACTTTGATTGTGGGTTTTCCGGGAGAAGACGAGAAAGATTTCAGAATTTTATATGGTTTTGTTAAAAGACACCAATTTGACAGGCTTGGAGTTTTCCCTTATTCAAAAGAAGAGGGAACGCCCGCATACGATATGAAACCTCAGATTAAGAGAAGTGTAAAAGAGTCAAGATTAAGTGATATAATGCAGTTGCAGAAAGAGATAGTAAAAGAAAAGAATAATGCAAGGTTAAATAAAATATATACTGTACTTGTTGAAGGTGTTGCAGACGATGGACTTTTTTACACGGGAAGGTCCTATGGAGAAGCCCCGGATATTGACGGATTGATTTACTTTACAAGCAAAGAACCTTTGGAATTTGGAAACTTTGTAGAGGTCAAGATATTGAATGTTGATGATTATGATTTAATAGGAGAGGTTATAAATGAATCTTCCAAATAAGCTTACTATACTTAGAATTTTACTTATACCTATTTTTATGCTTATAATTGTGCCTATTCCTCAGTGGATGGTGGACGCTAGCATTTTGAGCTTTATTAGCCCCCAATTGACGGCTGTCAATAATTTTATCAATAATTATGGAAATTATGTAGCAGCTTTGATTTTCATAATTGCTTCAAGTACCGATGCGCTTGACGGTTATATTGCAAGAAAGACAAAACAGATAACAAAATTTGGTAAGTTCTTAGATCCTATTGCCGACAAGCTCTTAGTTACGGCAGCATTAATTGCTTTAGTGGAAAGGGGCGACCTTTCAACTTGGGTTGCAGTGATTATTATTGGTCGTGAGTTTATGATAACCGGATTAAGACTTGTTGCTGCAAGTGAAGGAATAGTTATAGCTGCAAGCAGTTGGGGAAAAATTAAGACAATAACTCAGATGGTTGCAATAATTGCAATGCTTTTCAAGAATTATCCAATTAGGTGGCTATTTGATTTCCCCTTTGATGGAGTCATCATGTTTTTAGCCGTTATTGCCACAATTTATTCAGCTTATGATTATATTGTAAAGAACGGAAAAGTTATAGATCATAATTCTTAAGTTTTTATAGAAAACACACCACGGAATAAATGTGGTGTGTTTTTTTTATTTTAAAAAATAATTCTCTAAATATATTGCATATGTGAAAAATATATTATATACTTTTATAAGCAGAGATTAGTACCAGGTAATAATTAAGAAGATATTGCATATAATAATATAGAATTTGAAATGCTTAAGGATAGTGACAAGTGGAAGACGATGTATTTAGGAGGTAAATATTTTATCACAGGAAATAAAGAGGTGAATTGATGAGTAGGTCATCAGTCATGAAAAAGGAACGGCAGTCTATACTTTTAGAAAAATTGAAGCAAGATCCCTTTCTTACAGATGAAGAATTATCGGAGATATTTAGTGTAAGTATACCAACCATTAGATTGGATAGACTTGAATTAGGTATTCCAGAGCTTAGAGAGAGGATAAAGAATGTTGCAGAAGAAAATTACACCAAGGTTAAGTCCATTCAAAGCAGAGATATAGTTGGGGAACTTGTGGATTTGTCCCTTGGCAAAAGTGGAATATCCATATTGGAAACCAATGAAAAGATGGCTTTTGAAAAGTTGAAAGTTATTCAAGGACAATATATTTACTCTATGGCAGAGTCGCTTGCTATTGCAGTTATAGATGCACATGTAGCCCTTGTAGGTGTTGCAAACATAAAATATAAAACACCGGTATATGCAGGAAGTAAATTAGTTGCGAGAGCTGAAGTTAAAAAAACTTATGACAATAAATATATAGTTTGGGTAAAGATTACTGAGAAGCAGGTCGAAGTGTTCCGGGGGAAATATATACTGGTATCCCTTGAAAAAATATAAAAGACATAGTATTTTATTAAGGTGATTCCAAAAAAATAACTGGTCAATAGGTTTTTCAAAAAAGTTGATTTTAATAGATTAGAACTATATATATTGACTAATGAATTTTTTTGAAACACCTAAGGTGATTTGATAAAATAAGGTAATTGGTATTGTAGGAGTGAATATTCTTGAATATATTGGTAGATGCTATGGGTGGAGACAATGCACCTCAAGATATTGTCAATGGTTGTGTGGAGGCGATTAAGCAAGCGCAAGGATTTGATGTGACATTGATTGGAGACAAGAAAAAGATTGAGGAAATACTTGGAGATAAAAACTTTTTCAACTCTAGAATAAAGGTTCATCATGCTTCGGAAGTAGTTTGTGTGGAGGATTCTCCTACTAAAGCTATAAAAACCAAAAAAGATTCATCTATGGTTGTAGGGTTTGATTTTCTAAAAGAGAAAAAAGGGGATATATTTATTTCCTGCGGTAACAGCGGTGCGTTGATGACAGGTGCATTGCTCATACTAGGGAGGATTAAAGGTGTGGATAGGCCTGCCTTTCCTGCAATAATACCTACAAAGACTGGAAAGTGCATACTTGTTGATGCAGGATTAAACACGGTGTGTAAGCCAATCAATTATCAGCAGTTCGGTATTATGGGATCAATATTTATGAAAGAGATGTTTAACATTGAAAATCCTAAAGTTGGATTGTTAAACGTTGGTTCGGAAGAAGGCAAAGGTAACGAAATAATAAAGCAGTCCTATAGCTTGCTTGAAAAATCGGATGTTAATTTTATAGGAAACATTGAAGGAAATGATATTTTTAAAGGTAAGGCTGACGTTGTAGTATGTGATGGCTTTGTCGGAAATGTGACATTAAAAACCATAGAAGGTGCCGGATCTTTCATGATGAGTATGATTAAGGGAGTTCTCTTAAAAAATATAAAAACAAAAATAGGAGCAATGCTTATTAAAAGTGATATGAAAGAATTCAAAAAGGTACTTGATCCAGATGAACAAGGCGGAGCTTTGATAATTGGAGTAAATGGATTAGTGTTAAAGAGCCATGGCAATTCAAACGTGAAGACAATAAAGAATGTAATTTTGAAAGCATATATATTGGGAAAAACTAAAATTGTAGAGACGATTTCGAAGGAGTTTTCAAATTTGGAGGTGGATGATATTGAACAAGAATTGTAGTTATGGAATATTAGGGATTGGAAGTTGTTTACCTGAGAAGATTTTAACAAATCAAGATTGGGAAAAGATGGTGGATACCACCGATGAGTGGATTACTAAGAGAACCGGTATTTCAGAAAGAAGAATACTAGAAAAAAATGAGCCGGCGTATGAACTTGGAATAAATGCAGCTAAGATGGCATTGGAAGATGCAGGGCTTACAGCGGAAGATTTGGATTTGATTATCGTTACAACCGAGACCCCCGATTACCTCTCGCCCTCAATGTCCTGTCTGATTCAGAATGGTATTGGGGCTAAGAAGGCAGCTGCTTTTGATCTTAATGCGGCATGCTCCGGTTTTATATATGGCATGACTGTTTCCGGACAGTTTATAAAGACAGGATTTTACAAGCATATTTTGGTGATTGGTTGTGAAGGCTTGACAAAAGCTTTGGATTGGAAAGACAGAAATACTTGCGTCCTATTTGGTGATGGTGCAGGAGCGGCAGTATTAGGCCCGGTTCAAGAAGGATATGGAGTTCTTCATTCATGTGTTGGAGCAGTTGGGGAATTAGGTCACAATATAACCATTCCCTGTTGTTATATAAGTGAAGAGGACATTGCAAAAAGATCTTCTGAAGATAAAAGAGTCTTATGGATGGATGGTAGTGAAGTGTTCAAATTTGCAGTAAAGATAATGGATTATGCTACTAAAAAAGTTTTAGATGACATTGGGATGAGTTTGGAGGATATTAAGCTGGTTGTTCCTCATCAGGCCAATATCAGAATTTTGGAGGGTGCAACGAAAAGACTTGGAATTAGTAGCGAAAAAGTTTTTTCAAATCTTCATAAATATGGAAATATTTCATCAGCTTCAATTCCGGTAGGTTTAAATGAAGCATACAGAGAAGGCAGATTTGCTAAAGGAGACAATTTGGTTTTGGTTGGTTTTGGTGGGGGCTTGACCTGGGGATCTGCGGTCATAAAGTGGAGTAAGTAATATTAAAAAATGGAGGTAGCATTATGGGAAAGCTGGCATTTTTATTTTCGGGTCAAGGTGCTCAGTATGTTGGAATGGGAAAGGAAATAGCACAACATTATAAGTCTTCCGATTCTATTTTTAATCAGGCATCAGAAGTTTTAGGCTTTGATATAAAGAAAATGATTTTTGAAAGTGATGATGAAACATTAAAAATAACTGAAAATACTCAGCCTTGTATAGTAACAACAAGTATAGCGTGCCTTCAGCCACTATTGGAAAAAGGCATCAAACCCGATGTTGTTGCAGGCTTAAGTCTTGGTGAGTATTCTGCACATGTAGCATCAGGGACTATGTCAATTGGCGATGCGGTTGCTCTTGTGAGGAAAAGAGGAAAATATATGCAGGAAGCTGTTCCGGTTGGAGTGGGAGCAATGGCTGCAATTCTTGGCTTGGAAAATGAAAAGGTAATGGAATGTTGTAAAGAAGCATCTTCTATTGGAATTGTTGAACCGGCAAACTTCAATTGTCCGGGTCAGGTAGTTGTAGCAGGAGAAGTGAAGGCAGTTGAAAAAGCAATGGAAATTGCAAAAGAAGCGGGAGCTAAAAGGGCCATGCTGCTTCCTGTTAGTGCTCCATTCCACTGCAGTTTATTAAAACCTGCAGGTGAGAAGCTCTCAGCGGAGCTTGAAAAAATTGAGCTTAACGATATGAATATTCCTGTAGTAACAAATGTAACTGCCGAATATATTTTAGATAAGTCTAAAGTTAAGGATTTACTTATAAGACAGGTTAGCAGTCCGGTACATTTTGAGGAATCGGTTAGAAAAATGATAGATGACGGCGTCGATACATTCGTGGAAATCGGACCGGGAAAGACTTTAATAGGATTTGTTAAAAAAATAAATAAAGAAGTAAGGACTTTAAACATTGAAGATTTAGAGTCTTTAAATAACACACTTAAAGAACTTGGCAGTCTGTAGTAATGTTATCGCGTTTAATAAGGAGTGAATAGTATGCAATTAAAGGGGAAAACTGCAATTATAACAGGCTCAAGCAGAGGCATTGGAAAGGCAATTGCATTTAAACTCGGAAAAATGGGTGCTAATATAGTATTAAACGGCAGTTCGGCTTCCGAAGCCCTTAACAAAGCTGAAACGGAACTAAAGGAAGCTGGTATAAATGTTATTGCTACCGTAGGTGATGTAAGAAAGCTTGAAGATGTTGAAGCTATGTTTAAGGCAGTTGAGGAGGCATTTGGAAAGGTAGATATTCTTGTTAACAATGCAGGAATAACACGAGATAAGCTTATCATGAGGATGTCTGAGAGTGATTGGGACGATGTTCTCGATATAAATTTAAAAGGTGCTTTTTTATGCACTAAAGTTGCTTCGAAAATAATGATGAAACAAAAAAACGGTAAGATTATAAATGTTACTTCGGTTATTGGTGTGATGGGAAATCCAAGCCAGACAAACTACGCAGCTTCAAAGGCAGGCTTAATTGGTCTTACTAAGGCTACAGCGAAAGAACTAGCTTCAAGGGGAATTAATTGTAATGCAGTAGCTCCGGGATTGATTGCAACTGAAATGACAGATGTATTGCCTGAGAACGTTAAGGAGAATTATTTAAATAGCATTCCGCAAAAAAGGTATGGGACGCCTGAAGATGTGGCTAATGTTGTTTGTTTTCTCGTTTCGGAAGAAGCAAATTATATAACAGGTCAAGTAATACATATTGACGGCGGTTTAGTTATGTAATAATATCTTAATGTAACACTATGTGGTTTTACATTATAGTTTTACATTTGAAGTTTATATTTACCAAAAACCCCCTGTGGAAGGAGGTGAACAATAGTGTTCGAAAAAATCAAAAAGATTATTGTTGAGCAGTTAGGCGTTGAAGAAGATGAAATTGCAATGGAATCTTCCTTCATAGATGATTTAGGTGCAGACTCACTTGATATAGTTGAGTTGATCATGGCACTTGAAGAGGAATTTGATCTCGAAATTCCCGACAGCGAGGCAGAGAAAATTTCAACAGTTGGAGATATTGTTGATTACATTAAAAATAACTCATAAAAAAAGTCCCTTTGAAAGGGACTTTTTTTATCTTTACCATCTCGTTTAGTGATTTTAAAAAATAATTGCATAATGCTTTAATATATAGTTCACTGTGAAAAATAGGAGGTTCGAATATGAAAAAACGTGTAGTTATCACCGGAATGGGAGTAGTTTCTTCATTAGGAATAGGTGTCGATAGTTTTTGGAATTCAATTAGAGAAGGAAAAAATGGCATTAGCTCAGTTACAAAGATAGATGTTTCAAATATGAACTGTAAAGTTGCAGCAGAAATAAAGGAATTTGATCCAACCCAGTTTATTGACAAAAAAGAAGCTAAGAGGATGGATAAGTATTCTCAGTATGCTATAGCTGCTGCAAAAATGGCTATTGAAAGTTCAGGCCTAGATCTTGAAAAGGTAGACCAATACAGATTCGGTGTTGTTGTGGGTTCTGGTATTGGAGGAATGGAAACTTTTGAAGATCAGCACAGTGTTTATCTTGAAAAAGGCCCGGGCAGGGTAAGTCCGTTCTTTATACCTATGATGATTGCAAATATGGCAGCAGGACTTTTGGCTATTCAGTTTGGAGCTAAAGGTTTCAATGAGTGCGTAATCACAGCCTGTGCAACATCAACTAATGCTGTTGGAGATGCGTTTAAAGTAATACAGCGTGGTGATGCCGATATAATGATTACAGGTGGTTCAGAAGCCTGTATTACCCCGATGGCATTTTCTGGTTTTTGCTCTATGAAGGCAATGTCCACAAACGAAGATCCTTCTTGTGCAAGCAGACCTTTTGATGCTCAAAGGGATGGATTTGTTATGGGCGAAGGCTCGGGTATCCTTATTGTAGAGGAATTGGAACATGCAAAGGCTAGAGGTGCAAACATAATAGCTGAAATCGTTGGATACGGTTGTACAAATGATGCACATCATATGACTGCGCCTGCACCTGAAGGTGAAGGTGGTGCAAGGTGTATGAAAATGGCTATAAACGATGCAGGAATTAGGCCTGATGAGATTGGATATATAAATGCCCACGGTACTTCAACTGAGTATAACGACAAATTTGAAACAGCGGCAATAAAAACTGTATTTGGAGAGTATTCAAAGAAGCTTCCTGTAAGTTCAACTAAATCAATGACAGGACACCTTCTTGGAGGAGCTGGAGCTATTGAGGCTATAATTACTGCCCTTTCGATAAAAGACGGGTTCTTGCCTGCAACAATAAACTATAGTACACCAGATCCTGAATGTGATTTGGACTATATTCCTAACAAAGGAAGAAATGCAGATATTAATTATGCTCTATCAAATTCATTGGGTTTTGGCGGACATAATGCAACAATTGTTTTAAAGAAATATCAGGGTTGATTTTAAAAATAAGTAGGGTTATAATTCAAGGGAACGGGATTATCCTGTTCCCTTATATTTCGGCTCTTTTAAAGTGAAATACATATTTTTTTCCGAAATGTTGTTTTAAGTTTAATTAAGGTCTGAATACCATAGTATGCATTTTTTGCTTTATAAGGTGATTTCTAAAATGTATAGTATAGTGTTTGGAAGAATGGAGTTTGCTATGCTAAATCGTGAATCCTTATTAAAGAATATAGAGAAGTTGGAAAACGAAATTTCATATAGGTTTAAAGACAAGGACAATCTTATCTTAGCTCTAACACACAGTTCATATGCCAATGAATTTAAAAGCGAGAAACTTGTTAGCAATGAACGTCTGGAATTTCTTGGAGACTCGATACTGAGTGTGGTTGTAAGTGAAAATATCTATAAGAATTACTCACAACTTTCGGAAGGAGAAATGACCAAATTCAGGGCTAACGTTGTGTGTGAAGCTTCCTTAGAGCATTGTGCCCATAATTTAAATATAGGTAAATACCTTTTACTGGGGAAAGGTGAGGAGTTAACAGGGGGTAGAAAAAGGACCTCTATACTTTCAGATGCAATGGAAGCACTCATTGGAGCTATTTACATTGATGGTGGTTTTGATAGTGCAAAGGACTTCGTGCTGAGTCAGATGAAAAAGTTTATAGTTGATTCCATTAAAGGTGAAATATTTATGGATTATAAAACACAGCTTCAGGAAATTATCCAGAAAAATAACGAACAAAAAATCAGCTATGAGATTATTGAGGAAAAGGGTCCCGATCACAATAAGATGTTTGTTTCACAGGTTAAACTGGATAATCAGGTTATTGGTGTGGGAGAGGGACGCACAAAAAAGGAAGCAGATCAGATGGCTGCAAAGAGTTTTTTAGACAAAACCCGGTGATGAAATTTGATTCGGTGGCTCGCTGTGATGAAATTTGATTTGGTGGCTCGCTGTGATGGAGGATTGATGATTTGAGGCATGTAAATATACCGATTTTTATACCGCATAAAGGTTGTCCCTATGATTGTATATTTTGTAATCAAAAAAAAATCAGCGGTCAAAGGGAAGAAGTTACAGAAAGCTCAATACGTGCTGTAATTGAGTCACATTTAAATACAATTAAGGAGGAAGCCTTCATTGAAATAGCTTTTTTTGGAGGCAGTTTTACTGGTATTGATAGAGAAGAACAAATAAAGCTTCTTAAGATAGCTAATGATTATATAGAAAAGGGTCCTGTAAGGAGTATAAGGATATCGACAAGACCTGACTACATAAATGAGGATATCCTAAATTATTTGAAGCAGTACAAGGTATCTATAATTGAGCTTGGAGTGCAGAGCCTTGACAAAGAGGTACTTGAAAAAAGCAATAGGGGGCATAGTGTTGAAGATGTTTTAAAGTCATCAAAAATGATAAAAGATAAAGGTTTTGTGCTTGGAATTCAGACGATGGTAGGACTTCCGGGAGATGATTTTGAAAAAGCTATAAATACTGCAAAAAAAGTTGTCGAACTTGCCCCGGATATTGTAAGAATATATCCGACCCTTGTTATTAAGGGGACCTATCTAGAAAAGCTATATAATATGGGGCAATATACTCCCTTAAGTGTTGAAAATACTGTGGATTTATGTGCAATACTTCTAGAACTATATGAGAGTAATGATATAAATGTTATAAGAGTTGGTTTACAGCCTACAGACAGTATTTGTGATGGAGGAGACGTGATAGCAGGTCCTTTTCATCCTGCTATAAGGCAGCTTGTAGATGCAAAGCGTGCGTTAATGGAAATCGAAGGGATAATAATAAAAGACAATCTAGCAGATAAGAAAAGTTTGATTATTCTTGCAGATAGAAAGGATGTTTCTGTAATTATTGGTCAAAAGAAATCAAACATAAGGTATCTTAAAGAAAAGTATGGCTATGAGGAGATATGGGTTTGTGATAATGGGCATGAATGTGAAATTTATGATGTAAAATATTAATTTTGTGATATTGTGGGTTGTTTTATAATGTTATAGAATAGTAATAGAAGGACATATTAGAGATATAGAGAGACAATAAAAGTCAGTACATAATTAGAGATAGAATTATATTAATTTTTAGAATTATATAATTTTCATAATTTATGGAGGAGGAAAAGTGTATGGAAGTATTAAAGGTATCAGCTCAATCACAGCCGAAAATGGTCGCAGGAGCCTTAGCAGCTATTTTGAGGGGTAAGTCAAATGCAGAAATTCAAGCAGTAGGAGCCGCAGCAGTGAATCAAGCTATAAAAGCAATTGCAATTACGAGAGGATTTGTAGCACCAAATGGAATTGACATTATAACAGTTCCAGCTTTTTCATCTATTACTATTGACGGTGAAGAAAGGACAGCAATTAAGTTTTTAGTAGAACCAAGGTAAAAATTAAAAAGTATGTTTTAAAGCTGTTCTTTAAATAAGGACAGCTTTTTTATTGCTTAAAAAGATATAATAGACTATTTGAGATGTTTGACTTGGTAATCATTATAGAATTCATTATTACAAATATAAAATAGAAGAGAAAAAAATTCAGAATTTGAATTTATTAGACCGATATTGTAAATATTGTGAAAGCGAAGTGTATAGGAGGGATTAGAAGTGATTAAGCCACTTATAGGAATACCAATGGGTGATCCGGCGGGAATTGGTTCTGAGATTATAATAAAGGCTCTACAAGAAAAAAGCATATATGAAGTATGCAAACCGGTGGTTATAGGTAGTAAAGATTCGATACTAAAAGCTTTGTCGGTATGTGGATTGAAAATGGAACTAATTATAGAAAATAATATGAAGGGTGATAGTCAAAGTCCCGATACAATGTATCTAATAGATGATGAGACAGTTGATACGAAGAACATTGAATATGGTAAAGTTCAGGCGCTAGGTGGAAAAGCAGCATATAACTATATAAAAAAGTCAATTGATTTGGCTATGGATGGAAAAATTGATGCAGTTGTCACAACACCAATAAATAAGGAGTCATTGAAAGCCGCAGGAGTTGATTATATCGGACATACGGAGATATTTGCAGGTCTTACGGGTACTAATGATCCATTAACAATGTTTGAGGTAGGAAATTTAAGAGTTTTCTTCTTGAGCAGGCATGTGTCGCTTCGCAAGGCATGTGATATGATTACAAAAGAAAGAGTCTTAGACTATATTCAAAGGTCAGCTAAAGCTTTGAGAATGTTAGGCTTAACAGGTGGTAGTATTGCAGTTGCAGGACTTAATCCTCATTGTGGTGAGCATGGTTTGTTTGGGGATGAAGAAAGACATATTGAAAAAGCTATAGAAGAAGCTGTAAAGTTGGGTTATAAGGTTGAAGGCCCAGTTGGTGCTGATTCGGTATTTTATCTTGCTTATAAAGGAAGGTATGATGCTGTATTGTCACTTTATCATGATCAAGGACATATTGCGACAAAGACTCTTGATTTTGAGAGAACAATAGCTATAACAATAGGTCTTCCTTTTTTAAGAACGTCGGTCGACCATGGAACAGCCTTTGATATTGCCGGTACAGGGAAAGCCAGCCATATAAGCATGTTAGAAGCAATTCATACAGCTGCAAAATATTCGGATAGTTACAAATATAGATAAGTCCATTTTAATAATAACCTTAGAGAGATTGTAAAAAACTTTTCAATTGCCATTTCAGAATGTTGATAAAATAATTAAATATGTTAAAATTATTAAGTATATTTATTTGAAGAATTATAGATACCGGGGTGTTCCAATGCATTTAAAAAGGCTTGAGATACAGGGATTTAAATCGTTTGCAGAAAAAATAAGTTTAGAGTTCAATTCAGGTATTACAGCCGTTGTCGGTCCTAACGGAAGTGGCAAGAGCAATATTTCCGATGCCATCCGATGGGTCTTAGGAGAGCAAAGCGCTAAGACCTTGAGGGGTGGAAAGATGGAGGATGTCATCTTTGCCGGCACAGAACACAGAAAACAGTTAGGTTTTGCTGAAGTATCCCTTACAATTGACAATGAGGATCACTCACTGCCCCTTGATTTTAGTGAAGTTACCATAACAAGAAGGGTATACCGTTCCGGGGAAAGTGAGTACCTTATTAACAAGAGTTCTTGTAGGCTTAAGGACGTGTATGAGCTTTTTTTAGACACAGGTATCGGCAAGGATGGATACTCTATTATCGGGCAGGGAAGAGTGGATGAAATACTAAGTACCAAATCAGAGGAGAGACGTAATCTCTTTGAGGAAGCTTCAGGAATTATGAAATACAAGGTCAGAAAGATAGATGCTGAAAAAAAGCTTGAACTCACAAGACAGAATCTCGTTAGGATCAATGACATTATAAATGAGCTTGAGACCCAGATAGAACCTTTAAGACAGCAATCGGATGTTGCAAAGAGATATCTGAACTTGAGGGATACCTTAAAAGAGTTAGAAATAAATGTTTATATAGAAAATATTTCTAAGTTTAAGGAAAAAATAAAGGAGTTTGAGGAAAGTTATATTTCCATCAAGGATAATATCGACAGTGACAACAAGAAGCTAGAGGACATCACTTTACTCAATCAAAAGAAGCTTGCTCTCTTAAAAGAGCTTGAGACAAAACTTGATAATTCAAGGCAGGAGTTTTACAACCTTGAAAACTGTCTAGAGAGGTGTAATTCTGAAATTAAGCTCAATGATGAGAAAAAGAGCAATCTTTCCTCAAATATTTCAAGGCTCGATACAGAAATTGAGGAGATAGACGAGAAGCTAGTAAGTATATCCAAGGAAGAGGTCACAAGAAATGAGAAAATAAAGTATTTGAATGAAAGACTTGCCGACTATAACGGGAAGCTTGAAGAAGCCGATAAAAAACTTCAGGCAGTTTTATCTACTTTAGGTGAACATGAAAGACATATTGAAGATATGAAGTCTAGCATCATGGACAAGTTGGATTTACAGTCGGATAAAAAGACTCAGATCAACAATGTCAAAAACCACATTGAGGTTATCAGTAAAAGAAAGTCCGGTATTGATGATGAAGTGATGCAGCTTACTTTAGAAAAAGACCGCGAGGGTATGAAAAAAGAAGACCTTTCCGATAGCATTTCAAAGACAAAAGAGTTGATCAAGGGTGCAAAAAGCAGGTTAGAGGCATTAAATATCAAAAAAGGTGAATTAGGACATACACTTGAAGGTGAAAGGAAGAAACAGAACACCGTAAAGTCCGACATACAGTTTAAAACTTCAAGGCAGAAGATGCTTAAGGATATGGAAAGAAACCTTGAAGGTTATAATAGAAGTGTAAAATTGGTATTGCAAGCGTGTCAGCAGTCACCCCAGTTCGGTAAGGGCATTCATGGGGCTTTAGCACAATTAGTCAAGGTTGAAGGTAAGTATGAGACTGCCATAGAGATGACTCTTGGTGGGGCACTTCAAAACATTGTTACTTCAACAGAGGAAGATGCTAAAAGAGCAATTGAGTATTTAAAAAGCAACAAGCTTGGTAGGGCGACTTTTCTACCTATTTCTTCAGTTAACGGAAGAACTTTTGATGATAATACTTTAAAAGATATAAAGAGTCAGGAAGGTTTTGTCGGTGTTGCCTCCGACTTGATTTCTTATAATTCTGAGTATAGAGGTATAATACTAAGCTTTTTAGGAAAGGTTGTTATAGTTGATAATCTTGATTCCGGGATCAAAATGGCCCGAAAATTTCGCTACAGCTTTAGAATAGTTACCCTTGAAGGAGATATACTGAGTACCACCGGATCTATGGCCGGAGGTAGCAAGGAACACAGGGAATCGGGGATATTGAGCAGAAACAGGGAAGTGCAGGAGATTGATGAGGCACTTGTAAGACTTAAGGATGAAGAAGCTGCTCTAGAAAAAAGCATAAATGAGATTTCCCAAAAGCTTGGAGAAATTATTAATGATATTTCAATTGAAGAAGATAGCCAAAAAAACAATGAACTTGTCAAGGTTAGAGATGAAAGTCATTTGGCCCAGATTGAGGACAATATTAAGAGAACTATTGCAAGAATGGAGATGCTCAGGCAGGAGAAGGAACAACTGTCAAGGCAGGAACAAAATACCGAACAAGAGCTTTCAAAATATATAGAAGAATTGAATCAGATTGAAAACGATATTGCCGAAACTAAAAGAATTGTCGCAGACTATCAGGACAAGCATAAGGAAGGCCAGTCCGCCCGTGATGCCCTGCATACGGATATTACCGATTACAAAATTTCTGTAAATTCAATTGTAGATAGTATTGCCGGGGTCAATGAAGCTCTTGAAAGGATTGTTTCTGAGAGGGAAAGTCTTACAAAGAGCATTGAAAGAAAGAAAGCTGAGAAGCTGAAAAACTCCGATGAAGTTAAGTCGTTAGAGGAAAAAAACGAAGGTTTGAAGCTTTTGATTAAAGGGTATGAAGAAGAGAAAGCAGGGAAGACTTTTGAGATAGACAGGACAGTGGAAGAAAGAAAGGTGCTTGAGGAAGAGTCGCAGGATATTTTAAAGCAGATTACCGAGGTGAATAGGAATATACTTCTCATGCAGGAAGAATACAACCGTATGGAGGTAAAAAAGGCAAAAATAGAGTCTGAAATGGAAGCGATTCAAAACAGGATGTGGGATGAATACGAACTCACCTTTACTAATGCATTAGAGTTTAAGAAGGATATCGGAAGCATTACACAAGCTCAAAGACAGATTAATGAAATAAGAAGTGAGATTAAGGATTTAGGACCTGTAAACGTAGCGGCTATTGAAGACTATATAAAGACAAAGGAACGTTTTGAGTTTATGTCGGTTCAAAGAAATGACATGGAACAGGCAGAAGAAAAACTTCACAAGGTTATTGTTGAAATGATGACAATAATGAAACGCCAGTTTTTAGAGCAGTTCAAGCTGATTAATGACAATTTTAATATGGTGTTTAAAGAGCTGTTTGACGGAGGCCGCGCAGAACTCATACTTCTAGATAAGGAAAATGTATTGGAAAGTGGTATTGAAATAGAAGTTCAGCCACCGGGGAAAAAACTTCAGAATCTTATGTTGCTTTCGGGAGGAGAGAGAGCATTTACGGCAATTGCACTTTTGTTTGCCATACTTAGACTCAGTCCAACTCCTTTCTGTGTACTTGACGAGATTGAAGCAGCTTTAGATGATGCGAATGTCAATAAATTTGCACAGTACCTTAAAAAGTATTCACATTTGACACAGTTTGCGGTTATTACACACAGAAAAGGGACTATGGAAGCATGTGATACTCTTTATGGTGTAACTATGCAGGAGCATGGTGTTTCAAAAATTGTTTCGTTAAAAATGGGTGAAAAAGTGAGCTAGGTTAAGCGTTTCAAAAAAATTCGTAAGTCAATATTTGTAGTATAAACCTAATTATGAAAGCTTATAAGCTTTCAAACAGAGGAACATTATTTTGCAGTGCAAAAAATGCAAATCAAGTTTTTTTGAAACGCAAACTGACCAGTTGTTTTTTAGGAATAATCTTATTTAAAAAATAATTGATTCATTGTGCTTTTATAAAAAAAGTCTTGCTGTAATTTTGAAGGGAGGATAAACGATGGGATTTTTTGATAAGTTAAAAGAGGGTCTTAAGAAGACTAAGAATGCTATAACAGAGAGAATAGATCAGGTTTTGGTTTCGTTTGGAAAAATTGATGAAGATTTGTTTGAGGAATTGGAAGAAATTCTTATTACATCGGATGTGGGAGCAGAGGCAAGCGTTAAAATTATTGAGAATCTTAAGAAAAAGGTAAGGGAGAATAAGGTCACTGATCCTTTACAAGTTAAAGGATTGCTAAAACAGGAATTAGCCGAGGTACTTTCGGTGGAAAACACCGAGCTAAATGTAAAAACTTCTCCTAGTGTTATTGTTGTTGTTGGGGTAAATGGAGTTGGAAAGACCACTTCTATTGGGAAAATTGCAAATCAGCTCAAACAAAGCGGTAAGAAGGTTGTAATGGCAGCAGCCGACACATTTAGGGCAGCAGCTATAGATCAGCTTGAGATATGGGCAGATAGAGTGGATGTGGATTTGATAAAGCATGCTGAAGGTGCAGACCCTGCTGCTGTTGTATTTGATGCTGTGCAATCGGTAAAAGCCAAAAAAATAGATGTATTGATTTGTGATACGGCAGGAAGACTCCACAACAAAAAGAATTTAATGGATGAATTAAAAAAGATATTTCGTATTATTGACAGGGAATTGCCGGAGGCATCAAAAGAAGTTCTTTTGGTACTTGATGCGACTACGGGCCAAAATGCTATTATTCAGGCTAAGACTTTCAAGGAAGTATCCCCGGTATCAGGCATTGTTTTGACAAAGCTAGACGGTACTGCTAAAGGTGGTATTGTAATTGCAGTTTCTTCAGAGCTTAACATTCCTGTCAAGCTAATTGGTGTGGGCGAGCAGATTGATGACCTTCAGAGATTTAATCCTGAGGAGTTTGTTGAAGCTTTATTTTCATAAAGCCCTTTCAGGAAGAATTGTATAAGGAGCAAATATGAACGCGGAAATAAAACACTATGCAAAAATTATTTGGGACTATCATCATATGAATCATGCCTTGACTTGTGTAGACTTAATATTTGTATTAGGAAGTCATGATATGCGTGTAGCTGAAAGAGGAGCTGAGCTTTATCTAAAGGGTTTGGCTCCCTTTGTTGTTATATCAGGAGGCTTGGGAAAGATAACTAAAAACCTTTGGAAGAAGACTGAGGCTGAAAAATTTGCAGAAATTGTATGGAAAATGGGAGTGCCAAAGGAAAAGGTATTGCTTGAAACACAATCCGCAAATACCGGTGAAAACATAATTTTTTCAAGGGATTTAATATTAAGTAAAAGCTTAGAGGTAAATTCACTTATAGCAGTTAATAAGCCCTATATGGAAAGGAGAAGTTATGCTGCTATAAGTAAGCTTTGGCCTGTGAAAGAAATAATGGTAACGTCACCTATAATTGAGTTTGATAAATATATAGATGCGTATACAGAAGGGGAGATTACCCAAGAGGAAATAATAAGCGTAATGGTTGGAGATTTGCAACGTATGAAGTTGTATGCAGAAAAAGGATTTCAGGTATATCAGGATATTCCGCAAAATGTGTGGCTGGCATATGATAAACTGGTTGAATTAGGATTTATCCGCCATTTGATAAAATAAAGCAATTTAAAAGAATGAATAGTAGAAGGCTATAAAGGACTGGAGAATTAACTCCAGTCCAATAGAATATTAATGATCGTTACGATGTTCAACAAGGTCAATTGCTCCAAGAACTATGTGAGCAAGTCCAAAACCGGTTATACCCCATTTGAATCTAGATGGTAAGGGTTTTATAGATAAACCGGTTGCAGTTACAACAGCCCCAAGGACTGTGGGAATCATGCCTTCACGGATTTTCATATGTTTATCCTCCTAAAAAATTTAGAGTTCTTATAGAGGATATTTTGTGTATTTTTTTATAATTAATGTCTAGGAATTTATGGACTTAACTGTTTATTATGTTTACTTGCTTATCTATAAGCTTTGTAGCTTTGTTAAGCGACAAAATAGCATTTCTATAGCGTAAGCCTGATTTTATCTTGTTGACAAGTATAAGTCTGTTAATATGATCAAGAGGCTTGATAATATAGTCAAATATGTCATATTCAAGTATTTTTTCAATATTATCTGAGCCGTCTAGACTTGAAGTTACTATTATCGGTATCTCTTTATAATAAGGAGTTTTTGTGAATTCTTGCATAAATTCATAACCGCCCATAACAGGCATTATCATATCGAGAAGTATCAAGTCGATATTACGGCTTTCAATAAGATCTAAAGCTTCACGACCGTTTAGTGCAGATATAATGTTGTATCTTTCATTGTATAGATAATTTCTAATTATTGCATTATCAAGAACATTATCATCTGTTACTAAAATTGTATTTATCATAATATTAGCTCCTTTTGATTTAAAATTTCGAAGCAATGTTCTAAAATACGCAAGAGTTTAAATTTATATACAATACTTAGGCCATTTCAAAAAATAACTTATACAGTATTAAAATCATAATACCAATCAAATCAGATTTTTTGAAAGGGCGATTGCAAAGTTTATTGGAATCACCTTATATTTATATAATTCTACGTTTCAAAAAAAAATCCTCTTCTTTTGAAAGATTCTAAATTTTAATATACACTTATTTGTGGAAATGGCCTTATGTAATATTAAGTTTTTGGTGATTTGCTAAAACTAGTAGTTTAAAAGAGCTTAAAAAAAAGGTATAATGTTTTTTGGATGTTTAAGAAACTAAGTTCTTTCAGAGGAATTTACGATATATAATTTGATGTTTAAGTATCTCAAAATTTTGTGTTTTTGAATTTTACAATAAAAACCGCAGGGGGTGAGACTGCCGGCATGAGTGAGAATGAAAGAAATTTGGTTGAAAGAGCAAAATCTGGGGATATAGAGGCTTTTGAACAACTTATTTTAGGTTGCCAGAAAAAGGTGTTTAACATAGCTTTTAGAATGATAGGTAATTATGAGGATGCTAATGAATTAGCCCAGGAGGTATTTCTTAAAGCATTCAGATCCATAAAAAAATTCAAAGGAGATTCATTGTTTTCCACATGGATTTATAAAGTAACAGCGAATGTTTGTCTCGATGAAATACGCAAAAGGAAAAAGAAAGTGGTAATATCCTTAGATCAAGAAATTGAATTTAATGATGGTGAGGTAAAGCGGCAGATACCTGATAGTGCCCCGACTCCAGATATGGAAGCAGAGACTAATGAATTAAAGAACGTTGTAAATGAATCCATTGCGCAACTGAACGAGGATTACAAAAGTATGATTATTTTAAGGGATATCCAAGGATTGAGTTATGATGAGATTTCGAAGATAGTTAATTGTCCTGAGGGTACCGTAAAATCTAGAATAAGCAGGGCAAGGCAGGCACTTAAAAAAATTCTTCAAGGAAAGAAGGAACTTTTAAATGAGGAATTCGTCAAATAATATAGAAAGGAGGGATGAAGGTGAAAAAATGTGAAGATATATTAGAATTGTTATCATTATATATTGACAATGAGCTTGATGATGAAACATCTAAGCTTGTAAAAGAACATGTTGAGTTGTGCAGTTCGTGTAAAGATGAGCTTGTACAGCTTCAGCAAGTTGTTAAAATGTGTAACGAGGTCGATGAAGTTGAACTGCCTGATAGCTTTAATGAGGTTTTACACCAAAAACTAAAGCTAGAACACAAAAAGATGGAAGATGACAAGAAAATAACAGTTATGAGAAACAGGATATTGAAAACAATAACTTCGGTTGCTGCAATATTTATTGTAATATTTGCGGTACGGGGATTTATGAATATAGGAATGCTAAATAAGGGCGATTCATCTAATAAAAATGCTGAATCTATGAATAACATTATGAGTTTTGACAGTGTAATGAATGAAAGGGAGCGTGGGACTGATTGGAGTGCACAATCAGCAAATGAAATTCTTGCGGATGGAGATGTTAGCGATAAAGATAAAGAGACTGGAGATGTAGCTTTTACAGCTAAAGCCGATGGAACAAATTATGAAGACAAGGGTGAAGTTGAGGTTGGTATAAACCCAACTGAAGCTATTGCTGCCAAAGCTACAACTAATGACCCAAAAGTCAGTCTACAGTTTAATGAGCCAATAGAATCTACTTATTCAATGGCTAGCGTACCAGCAGGAGGCGCTGTAGAGCTTATTATTACTTTGACTGCGACAACTGAAAATATTGAGTCGGATAAATTAAAGATAAGTGAGCTTGCCGATAAATTCGGTACAAAAACTGAAGTCAGTGAATTGAATTCTTTAGATGAAGCTACAGAAATGCACTCCTTTGGTGGCGAAATTTCGAAATATAGTATTAGTCATGATGACAGTTTTTCTATAAGCTACAGTATGGATAAAGCAAGTTATGACAAGTTTATAAAAGAAATTGAAGGCAATTATAGCGGAGAATATTCAGTGACCAACGATGAAGAGCATCTTAGTGGAAGATTAAAAGAAATAGACAAACGTATAAAGGAGCTTGAAAAGAATAAATCAGTCTACACAGATGAATACAAGAGCTTGAATTACGATAAGGAAGGCATAATGAAGCAGCTAGATAATCTGAATTTAAGTAATAACATAAGGGTCGATATAAAAATATATAGTGATTAGCACTGACAGTTTTGTTGTGATATTATAACAGTACACTTATTTTTTAAAGTTAATTGAAGTAGTTTTATTATATGTACAATACCGATTATAACAATTTAATAAAAAAATATCCAAAACAGCAGTTTACGGCTGTTTTGTTTTTGTGTAAAATGGTTTTGTATAGAAATGTTTGTTATGAAAAAATATTTTTTAGAAGAATATAATGTATATGATGAAATTAAGAATGATACTTATAAAATAAATATACACAAGAGAAGGTGATGACTTAATGGAAATTAAAGCTGTTGTTGACAGAATTGAGAATGGATATGCCGTTTTGAGACCTGAGGGCTATGGAATGGAAATTTGCGTTCCTGTAGACACCTCGGATAAGAAATATTTAAAAGGTGAGAATATAACCTTGCTACTTAATGGAAATGATGAAAATAATGGATAAAAACAAGAGATTGAGAAATATTAGTAATGAGCTTTTTAAAAGAGAGGGTGCCGATGAAAAAACAAAAATTAATGGTTATTGATGGAAATAGTATATTGAATAGGGCTTTTTACGGACTGCAAGGTACTAATCTTTTGGCTACATCAGATGGATTGTACACTAATGCTATATTTGGATTTATCAATATAATGAATAAGTATATTGAAGAAGAAAATCCTCAGTATCTTTGCGTTGCTTTTGATTTGAAGGCACCTACGTTCAGGCACAAGCAATTTGACGGCTACAAAGCCAATAGAAAGGGAATGCCGGAGGAATTGAGAGTTCAGGTTCCGGTTATCAAGGAAGTGCTTGACGCAATGAATATAAAACGTCTTGAGATGGAAGGCTTTGAAGCTGACGATATACTCGGGTCCATATCATTGTGTGCTCAACAAAAGGATATGGAGGTAGTAATCGTTACAGGAGACAGAGACGCTTTGCAGCTTGCAAGTAAAAGCACAAGGATAAAGATACCTAAGACAAAAGGTGGTAAAACTGAGACAGAGGAATATGATATTGGCACTATACGTGAAAAGTATAATATTGAGCCTGTTCAGTTTATTGATGTGAAAGCTTTAATGGGCGATACTTCCGATAATATACCAGGAGTTCCCGGAATAGGTGAGAAGACTGCCTTAGACCTTATACAGAATTATAATAGCCTCGAGAATTTGTATGAGAGTGTTGATCAAATTACTAAAAAGGGTCTTAAAGAGAAGCTTATAACCTATAAAGAACAAGCTTTTATGAGTAAGAAGCTTGCCGAGATTGAAAGAAATATGCCATTTTTATGCCATATTGACGAACTTATAAGAAATGAGTTTGATAAATCCAAACTCTATGAGCTTTTTAAAAGGTTAGAGTTCAAAAGCTTTATTGATAAGTTCGGATTAAAAGACAGTCAGCCCCAAGTGTCTTTAGTTGTTAATACGGAGATCATAAAGGACAAGCAAGGGGTTATAGATTTAAAAAATAAGGTTTTGAAAGCAAAAGAGGCATCCTTCTATTATTTGATAGATAAGATTGACAAATTCAAGAACAGACTTTCAGGTATTTCTGTATCGGTTGATGAAGGACGTGCCTATTATTTAAGTTTTAATGATGGTTTTAGCGAGGACGGATTTTTAGACGAGTTTAAAAGTATTATTGAAGATAGTGAAATCAAGAAATACGGGCACGATTTGAAGAATTTCATTGTTTACCTCAAGAATAAAGATATTGAGCTAAACGGCATAGCATTTGATACCATGATAGGTGCATATATTATAAACCCTTCCCGTGACACTTATACTATCTCCGAATTGGCAAATGATTATATGGGTATAGATGTAAAATCCATTGAAGAAATGGCCGGTAAAGGCAGAAATTTTGTGGCCTTTGATGCTATGGAAGAGGAAGTACTTAAAAATGTAGTGGGCTTATATCCTGAGGTTATATTTAAGACTATGAAGAAAATTGAAGAAAAGCTTAAGGAAAATGATCAGGAAAGTCTTTATTACAATATTGAGCTTCCGCTCGTTAAGGTTCTTGCTGATATGGAGTTTTACGGCTTTAAAGTAAACATTAATGAGCTTGTAACCATCTCAAGGCAACTTGATGAAAAGATACAGGGTCTTACTTTGAAGATATATGAGCTTGCAGGAGAAGAGTTTAATATAAACTCCCCGAAACAGTTGGGAGTAGTACTGTTTGAAAAGCTTGAACTACCAATTATAAAAAAGACAAAAACAGGGTATTCTACCGATGCGGAAGTGCTGGAAGAACTTGCCGAAAAGCATGATATTGTATCGAATATTCTTGAGTATCGTCAGTTGGTCAAATTGAAGTCCACTTATATAGATGGCCTTATGGGGGGTATAAATCCAGTTACCGGCAAAATACATTCTAGCTTTAATCAGACTGTTACTGTTACAGGAAGAATAAGCAGTACAGAGCCGAACCTTCAAAATATCCCAATAAAGCTTGAAATGGGCAGAAATATAAGAAAAGCTTTTGTACCTTGTGGGGATAACTTTAAACTGGTTGATGCGGACTACTCGCAAATTGAGCTGAGGGTGTTAGCCCATATAACCGATGATGAGAATATGATTGAGGCGTTTATAAAAAATGAAGATATTCATACTTCTACCGCTTCAAAAGTATTTGGTGTGCCTCTAGAGGAAGTGACTTCTGCATTAAGATCAAAGGCAAAGGCTGTAAACTTTGGAATAGTCTATGGAATAGGTGACTTTAGTCTTTCAAAGGATCTTGGTATAACGAGAAAAGAGGCTAGAGCATATATTGACGGATATCTTGATAAGTATGCAAATGTAAAGAAATATATGCATGATATAGTTGCTCAGGGAAAAGCGCTGGGTTTTGTTACTACTATGTTTGGAAGGAGAAGGTATTTACCCGAGCTTAAGGCGAGTAACTTTAATGTTAGGTCTTTTGGGGAAAGAATTGCGATGAATACGCCTATTCAAGGGAGTGCTGCCGATATAATAAAAATAGCAATGGTTAAGGTACACAGTGAGTTGACAACAAGAAAGCTCAAATCAAGACTAATATTGCAGGTACATGACGAACTTATTATTGAGGCACATGAGAGTGAATTGGAAGAGGTAACAAAGCTTTTGAAAGAAAGCATGGAAAATGCAGCGGAGCTAAAAGTTCCTCTTAGTGTAGAAGTAAAATCAGGACTTAGCTGGTATGAGACGAAATAGAACTAAACATGTGTTAGGATGAAGAGATAATGAGAATAATTGGGGTTACCGGAGGAATTGGAAGCGGTAAAAGTACAGTATCAAAAATACTTGCTTCTTTTGGTGCACAAATCATCGATGCCGATATGTTGGCAAAGCAAATAGTGGAAAAGGGTCAGAAAGCACTTGAGGAGATAGTAGAATGTTTTGGTGATAAAATTTTGGATCCGGAAGGGAATTTGGACAGAAAAAAGCTTTCCGGCATAGTCTTTAAGGACAAACAAAAGTTGGAAGTACTAAATAGGATAACTCATGACCATGTTGCAAAAAGAATTATTGAGAATATAGAGGGTCTGAATAAAACCGAAATTGCCGTGGTTGATGCGCCAATTCCCATTGAACATGGATTTCTAGATGTGGTTGATGAGGTTTGGGTTGTTATTGCAGATAAAGAAGTTCGAATAAAAAGAGTTATGGAACGAAGTGGACTTACATACAATGAAGTAGAGGACAGAATTAAGGCACAACTAAGTGATGACTATTACAGAAGTATTTCAAAAGTAGTAATAGTAAATAACGATTCTGTTGAAGAATTGAGGCAACAAGTTAAAAAATATTATTTTTAATGCCAGTTTCAGTGTGTTAAGAAGATGTAATATTATAGGGTACTGGTAATAATGATAGGGTAGGTAAAAGCAGTGAAGAAAATGTCAGAGCGTTTAAGGGTAGTAATTGTAATTATTTTAGTTTTTTCAGCAATTTTATTCTTGCTAAATGGTATTGGGAAAAATATATTTCCATTGGAATATAGGGATTTGGTCTTAAGATATGCGCAAGAGAATGAGTTGGATCCACTTTTGGTTTTTTCGGTTATAAAAGCTGAAAGCAATTTTAACCCTAATGCAACTTCTCATAAGAATGCAAGAGGCTTGATGCAAATAATTGATAATACAGGTATATGGGCAGCTGAAAAAATCGGTATAGAAGGATTTAGAGTTGAATCTTTATATGACCCTGAGGTCAATATAAAAATAGGTTGTTGGTATCTTAAGAACTTAAGAAATGAAATTTACCAATATAACGGTGAGATGAACAATGACCTTATTTTAGCTGCCTATAATGGTGGAATAGGTAATGTTCAAAAGTGGTTGCAAAATAGGCAATACAGCAGCTCAGGAAAAGCTTTAGACAAGATACCTTTCAAGGAAACCGAAAACTATGTTAAAAGGGTTAATAACTACTGGAAAATATACGAAAACCTTTATCGAAAGGGTATTTAAAACAAATTGTTTATCACAGCGGGAGTTGCCACCTTGCCTACAGCTCCCGCTGCGATTAATTATGTGCTACTTTTTTGTGTCATAAATGTTGTATAGGTTAATTTTTGAAATGGCCTAAGTCAATTTTACCTTAGATAAATGCTTTTGTCTTGCATTGTCAATATAAATTGTTTTGAAGTCGCGATGAAACTCTCTATAGCATTCATCACAATAGTTACCTGATTGAATAGGCTTACCGCACATTTCACAGAAAAGAAAATGGTTATTCTTTTCTATTATTTCAAGTCTATTTTCTCTAAGATAGCGTTTAATCTTTTTTACCGAAATATTTAAGTCATTTGAAACATCAAAAATCTTCGAACATGGTCGTTCGTAAAGGTATTCTTTTATTTTAGCGAAATCATTTTCATCCCTTTCCATGCAAACTGGGCATACTTTAAAGAAACCACTTGAATTAAATACTTTGCCACAGTGTTCACAATTTATCATACTCATTAAAAAAACCACCTTAACTTTGACATTTAGCAGAAGTACTACTATAATATTATTATATACTTTTTATGGTATAAAGTTAATGATTACAGAGCCTTATATTTATAGGGTATAATTAATAGGACCTAACATAGGAATATAGACCTATGTAAAAATTAGTTCAATGAGATATAATATTGTTGGCAGTAAAAATTGGAAAGGGAATGCATTTTGAAATCTAACAAGCTTGGTTACTTATATATTTTAATTACTATTATCTTATTTAGCACATATGAAGTTGTAAGCAAAACATTAGTTAATAGAATTAATCCGTTTCAAGTCAATTTTTTAAGATTTTTTATTGGAGGTATTGTACTTTTTTTCGTTATCTTAGGTAAAGGTGATATTTCAATAAAGACTAAAGATCTTGGAAAAGTAGCAATAATAGGCATAATCAATGTTGTTTTCAGTATGAATTTACTTCAGCTTAGTTTGACCATGCCAGATGCAAAAGCTTCTATAGCAGCTGTGATATTTAGCAGTAATCCTATTTTTGTGACAATATTTGCAGCATTAATTAATAGAGAAAGAGTTAAGTTTTATAAAATTATAGGTCTGTTGTTTGGTGTAATGGGCGTAGTTTTGATAGCTCTAAACGGAACTAAATTTGATCTATTTAACATGAAAAGTCCGCTGTTGGCTTTAATGTCAGCAGTGTTATATGGTCTATATACTGTTTTAGGAGGCAAAGTATCATCAAAAATAGGCAGCCTAAAAATGAATTCTTATTCATTTCTACTTGGAAGCTTAGCGCTATTGCCGTTTTTGATATTTCTAAAGGTACCGGTTTTAAATTTTGATTATTCAGCAACTTTTCAAATATTATATTTGTCCTTATTTGTGACGGGTATTGCGTATCTCACTTATTTTTTGGGATTAACATTAACCGGCGCGAGTAAAGGCTCACTTGTATTTTTCTTAAAGCCAGTTTTAGCGTCAATTTTTTCAGTAATTATTTTAGGCGAAAGGATAACATCTAATTTTGTTTTTGGTACGATACTTATAATTTTTGGGATAACCCTCGTACTTTATTGGAACAAAATAATGCCTGGTAATAAGTAAGGTTATTATAAACATACTTTTTATGTTTGTGGCCTTAAATATCTGAAACCTCTAGAATTTTTTAGAATAGTGTTTATAATTAATCTTTTTATATCGATATATTAATTAGGTGATTCCCAAAAAATAACTGGTCGATCGCCATTTAGTTAGGAGGTGTAAAAGATGGGGTTTTACTGATTTTTATTTATAAAAGTTCTTGCAAAAGGTAAGAAGTTTTTGTGAAATAAAAATAATCCAAAAAGGAATAGGGACTATGATTAATGATATCATAAGTGAGTCTATAAAAGAAAAGAAGCAAAAGTTAGCTAAGTTTAAGCGAAATGTGCTGTATTTCAGATGGACTATATTGATATTTATCATTCCGGCTTTTTTGTTTGATTCTGAGTTTGATGTTTCGAAGAATTTTACATTCTTGACCATATTACTAACCATCTCATATAATGCACTTATTTCTCTTTTGGTTATGTTTAGCAAGCCTGAGAGAGTTAAAAAGGATATTGGAATAGTTTTTTATGTAGATGTTCTTCTGATTTGCTGTATATCATGCATTCTTGGAGGAATTGAGTCGGATATCTTTATTGTGCTGTTATTTATAATTGCTTATTATGGTATTAGTAGGGATATAGCGAGTATAGCAAATATAACTGTTTTTACCATATCTATGTATTCATTATTTACTCTAGGATTTGAGAGAAACAGACTAAATGAATTTAATTATTGGAAATTGATAAGCAGAGATTTCTTTATGCTTATCACTGCCTATGGAATTTCACTGATTATTGCAGAGGTCAAAAAGTATGACGAGATGCACAAGAGGGAATTTAAGCTTGCTAGAACCGATAAGCTTACCGGACTTGCAAACAGACATTATTTTGACCAAAAACTGGAAGAGGAAGCACTTTATGCCGATTATGCAAGAAAGCCGCTCAATATTTTAATGTTTGATATTGATAATTTTAAGAAGTTCAACGATACTTACGGACATATATGGGGAGATAAACTCTTATCCATGTTTGGTGATATTGTTATGCAAAATATACGAAAAACAGATATACCTGTCAGGTATGGAGGAGAAGAGTTTATTGTTCTAATTGGTGATTTGGATATGGCAACTGTAAAGGGTATAGGAGATAGGATCAGAAGCCAGCTTGAGAAACAAAACATTAATATGGGAAGTGAAGATACAAAATGCAAGGTTACTGTAAGTTGTGGTGTTGCCCAGTATCCTACACATGCTAAAGATATAAAAGAGGTTGTAAATTATGCAGATAAAGCATTGTATTATGCAAAAGAAATAGGAAAGAACATAGTAGTTAGTTATGATGAAATAGGCAAGCTCAGGGAAACTGTTCAGATAGACATAGATACATATTTAAGCAACTAAATATGTTGGAGACAATATTGCTCCAACATATTTTATTTTACCTCTTTCGAACGAAGTGAAAGAGGTAAAAACGGAGGGACTCGATGTCCCGGAGTTTTTATTTTGGCTTATTTTCCACTTAACTTTTATTACAATTAAAGCTTTTTACCTACAGCATTAGCTACAGGTTTTAATTCTTCCATAAGCTCTGCAAATTTAGAAGGTTTGAGTGATTGGTTTCCGTCGCAAAGTGCAGCATTAGGTTCAAGATGGACTTCTATTATCAGGCCGTCAGCACCTGTGGCAATTGCACCTTTTGAAAGAGCATTAACATACTTCCAAGTGCCTGAAGCATGGCTCGGATCTACTACTATCGGTAGATGAGAAAACTCTTTGACTACAGGTATGGCACTAAGGTCAATAGTGTTACGGGTTGCAGATTCATAAGTACGTATTCCTCTTTCGCATAATATTATGTCGGGATTCCCGCTATCCATAATATACTCTGCTGCCATCAACCATTCTTCGATTGTAGCCGAAAGGCCTCTTTTTAATAGTACAGGCTTTTTTGAAAGCCCCACTTCCTGTAATAGTCTGAAGTTTTGCATATTTCTTGCACCGATTTGTATGATATCCGTATAGGACGCAACAAGTTCAACGTCTCTTGTGTCAATTACTTCTGTTACAAGTTTCAAACCGGTAGCTTCACGTCCTGCAGCCATAATCTTAAGTCCGTCTTCTTCAAGGCCCTGAAAAGCATAGGGGGAAGAACGGGGTTTAAAAGCTCCACCACGGAGAATGTTCGCACCTGCCTCTTTAACTTTTATTGCTGTTGCAACATAGTTTTCTTCATTCTCAATAGCGCAGGGACCTGCCATAACAACAATTTCATCGCCACCTATTTCTACATCTCCAACTTTAACTATTGTAGGAGAATGCTTCAACTCACGGCTTGCTAGCTTGTAAGGTTTCATTATAGGTACAAGGCTTTCAATACCTGGCATTGTTGATATAGCATGAGTGTTTAGAAGTCTTTTGTCACCTATTGCACCTATTACTGTTTTTATCTCCCCTATAATTGGATGAGTTTTAAAGCCAAGGTCGAATAGTTTTTTTTCTACATTTTCAATTTGCTCTTTTGTAGCGTTTTGTTTCATAATGATAATCATAGTTTTATACCTCCTAATAATTGAATTTATGTTTAATTTGCTTTTATTTTAATCTTTTCTTAGCATAAAAGAGAGAAAATAAAAACTCCTCATCCCTTAAAGGGACGAGGAGATTATCCACGCGGTACCACCCAAATTGGCTAAAAGCCCACTTGTAAATATACAGGAAATATTACGTTCCGATACATTCTTCCTTTTAACGGTGAAAGCTCCGGTATTGCCTACTTAAGTAAAATATACTTTTCAGCTTACAGCTCTAAGGGGAACTTCAATCACAACACTTTTATCAGGCTTTCACCATCCCTGACTCGCTTAAAAAGCCATTACAATTTACTTTCCCTTATCATCGCTTTTAAATATAAACTATTAACTTATATGATAACACCAAAATATATTTAGGTCAATAAAAATTTTTGAGCTTTTGGGCATTACCAAAAACAAAATTTGCATTTACACATTATTATGTGATATCATTTATGTATAACATTTTCTTAAGTTTTTCCCGATTAAGCCATTTCAAAAAATAACCTATACAACATTTATTTCAAAAAGCCCATCAGATATAATTTTTTGAAATGGCAATTGCAAAGTTTTTTTGGAACTACCTTAGGGATAACGAAAAAATAACTTCTTATTCTCATAGTGTGGGGATATTATCAAACCAAGTTTTTTCGTTATCCCAGAGTTGGAACTTATATTTTAATCGTTCCTTAATAACATTCATAATAGTTATTCTTTTGCTAAAATCTAAGGAGGGTAATGCGAATGGATGAAACTCAGATAGTAGTGTTTACTCTTAATGATGAGATATGTGGAGTAGAAACTACTCAGGTTAAAGAAATCGTCAAGTATGAATCAACTACAAAAATGCCCAATATGCCTAAGTTTATTGATGGAGTAATTAGCATCAGGGGGACAGTTGTACCCATAGTTAATCTTAATAAAAGATTTGGTTTGGGTAATACGGAGATTACTAAAAAAACAAAGATAATTGTAAATGATTTGGAAGGGAAGCTTATAGGATTTATTGTTAACGATGTTTCGGAAATCACCAAACTCCCAGCCCAAGATATTGAGGATACTCCTGAAATAATAAAGAAAATAGACAATTCCTATTTGAAAAATGTCGGTAAAAAGGGTGAGGAATTAATTTCTATATTGGACTTAAGTACAATACTTACCGATACAGAGATAAAGAGTCTAGAGCTTTAAGTTTTACACTTATGCAAAGTTCTCATAGATCAAATCTAAAAAGATAAATATACCGCAATGGATGCTGCAAGCAAAGTAGTAAATTCCGCTGCGGCAAACAGCGGAACAATATCTTCTAAAAAGTGTATATAACGCTTACGCTATAAGACTTTCAGCACAAATGTTTGCTAAATAAACAAACTTTTTTAAGAAGAATTGTATAATAAAAAAGAGCGCAAGCGCTCTTTTTGGTGAATTATTCAAAAAACCAAAAGTTTATAATTGTATTTTTCAAATGTAATGCTAAATGTTCCATAGCTTATACATTAAATCTGAAGAGTGTGACGTCTCCGTCTTTCATAACATATTCTTTACCCTCAGATCGTACCAATCCTTTTTCTTTTGCAGCAGTATATGAGCCGCATTCCATAAGGTCATCAAAGGCTACTATCTCTGCTCTGATAAAGCCTCTTTCGAAGTCGGTGTGTATTTTTCCCGCAGCTTGAGGTGATTTTGTACCTTTTACAATTGTCCAAGCCCTAACTTCAGGGGTACCGGCTGTTAGGAAGCTGATAAGCCCTAATAATTTATAACTGGCTTTTACAAGCCTGTCCAATCCCGATTCAGCTAATCCGAGCTCCTTTAAAAATTCTGCTTTTTCTTCCTCTTCAAGCTGTGCTATTTCTTCTTCTATTTTTGCACATATAACCATTACTTCTGAGCCTTCCTTTTGTGCATGTTCCATAATCTCCTTCAAAAGGGAATTGCTTGAAGTGTCGTGTAGTCCGTCTTCACTTACATTGGCTGCATACAATACAGGTTTTGAAGTAAGCAAAAACAGTTGATCAACCATCTTTTCTTCCTCCGGGGTAAATTTCATTGACCTTGCAGGTTTACCTTCCGAAAGGGTTTTGAGTATTTCCTCATATAAGTCCAATTCAACTTGAAACTTTTTATCACCGGATTTAAGCATTTTTCGAGTTCTGTCAATTCTTTTTTCCATAACTTCAAGGTCTGCTAAAATCAGCTCCATTTCAATGGTTTCAACGTCACGCACAGGACCTATGGAACCATCAACGTGAACAATATTGCTATCCTCAAAACATCTTACGACATGAACAATTGAATCAACTTCACGAATATGGGACAAAAATTTATTACCAAGGCCCTCACCCTTACTTGCACCTTTGACAAGTCCTGCAATGTCAACAAATTCTATTGCTGTAGGAGTTATTTTTTCCGGATTGTACATTTTAGCAAGTCTATCGAGTCTCTCGTCGGGGACTGCAACTATTCCAACGTTTGGTTCGATAGTGCAAAACGGATAATTGGCAGATTCCGCACCTGCCTTTGTAATAGCATTAAACAAAGTACTTTTTCCTACATTAGGTAGACCAACTATTCCTAATTTCATTTATAACATCTATCCTTTCTGATTTTCAGCCCTTGATTGAGGTTGATATCATATATACTATTTAGGTCATATCAAAAAAATAACTTATACAATATTTATGTCACAAAGCTATTTTTTTATAATTACCTTATAAACCAAACTAAATTATATATTATATATACTTTCAATGCAATAACTCTGTTTTATTGTTTTATTGTTTTATTTTATAAGAGTACAATCTTAGTAGTCTGTTACCGAATGGGAAAGTTATTCTTTAGAGATTAACTTGTTCGCAAACACCTTTTTCAGTACTTCAAATATGATGAAGGCAACACCTATAGTATAGATGGGGTGAAGGGGAAACACGTATCGTGGGTTACCTTCAAGCACAAACATCATTGAGTTAAAATAAGCGAATATTAACAGCATAAAAGTCGTAAAGTCTACTTTTCTGTAACGTATAAATCTGTATAAAGCATAAATTATAAAAGCAAATACTACTATGTAAAAAGGTCGGTACAAGAGTTTTTCTAGAATGACTGCCATGAAGGTAAGAGGATGCCAGGTATTTATATCTATAGTCATTGCCCACATTATATCATCGGTTTTATACCAATATGAATTGGCAATGCGTTTAAAAGCAAGTTTTATAAATTTAGTGGGATTATCTTTAATCCATTTATATGCAAGTTCTTTACCTACCTTATGAGTTGCCATTTCATCAAAACCGGTATCGGTTTTGTATTTTGCCAAGGGGCTATCCGGATATTTATAAGGATCACTCCATGAACCAGTAGCATAGTCATTGTTATTTACATAAATAACATATCCTCCATTGGTGGAAAACACCGGTTCTCCGAAGACAATGTAGTTTCTGATCAGCCACGGTGCTACAACTACACCAACAGCGATTGCGAAAGAAACTATATATACAAATTTATTCTTGAGTTTCAAATCCTTTTTTATAAACATGAAAAAGGCAAAAATAAGAGGTATAAACATTCCAATAGGTCTTATAAGAGTGAGATACCCAATTAACAACCCAATAAATATTGGATTGTTTTTATTGAAAAACAAATAAATTGAGAGCATTAAAATTGCAGAAAACAATATCTCTGAACAATGAATGCTGTTATATGCAATAGCAAGGGGTGAAAAAGCATATAGTGCAAGTGTTATTAATGCTATTTTTTCATTAAAGAACTGTTTTGCAAGTTTGTAGGTAAAAAACATTATAAGTATAGATAATACGACATTGAGTAGCTTTCCGGTTAGAAAATCATTGTACCCGGTACCGAATATAAAATACAATAAAGCAAGAGTTCCCGGATAACCTATAGGCCTAAAAGCTGTTGGAACTCCAGGAGTTCCTCTGTAATAGGGATAAACACCGTTGAGAAAGCCTTTACCTTGAGAAAGTTCGACACCTTTAACGTGATACCACATAAAGTCTGTCTCTGGAAAGGTTGGAATAATTGCTATCCAAGCAAGTCTTAGAATTACTCCTGTAAGTATTATTAGAAGATAATGGTACTTTTTTATAAAATCTATTGTTTTCTGTGACATAACGACTCCTTATGAGGGTTTTTATATAAAACATTTTACTTTTCTTGATCGGACTATGTCAAGGTTAATATTGTTTATAACCAATAATAAAAGCTATTGATATGTACGATTATATCAATAGCTTTTATAAGCATTGAAAAGTCTTACCTCAAATTCTTTTGTGCACTCAAGTAATACATTTTTATAAAATGCCTAAACAGCCCTATTTGCGAAATATTTTTTGTAACACACGTTGAATAAATGATATTTTAGTTTTAACACTTTCAGTCTTTTTAGCTTCCGTGTTTTTATTGATAGAACTTGCAGCTGCATTGTGTATAGGTTTTTGTACAGGTTTTGTGTTTGTTTGTACCGGTCTTTGCTGACGGTGATTAGGATATGTTGAACCGGCTCTTTTTGCTGTCTTATTATATGAAGGTTTTTCGTTTGCCTTATCAGTGTGTTTGTTATAATGCTGATTTGGTTTCTTAGGATACTGATTATTTGGCGGTCTTTTTGAGTTTGGACCTGAATAAGCCTTTGGCGGCCTTTTTGCAATTGACTCGGAGTCAGACCTATGGTTTCTTGCAGGTACTGAGTTTGCTTTTGCCCACTTATCCGCCTCAGCTTTTTGGTTTTTGTACATCTCTTCTGTTGGTAATTCTCCTTCGGTAATCATTGCACCGATGTGTTCTTCTATGGCATATAGACTCATGATGTCTTCACTTGTAACTAAAGTAAGTGCACGACCACCGTTTCCAGCTCTGCCTGTACGACCTATTCTATGGACATAGCTGTCCTTTTCTAGAGGTACATCATAATTTATAACAAGAGACAGATTGTCAATGTGTATACCACGTGCAGCAACGTCTGTAGCTACAAGCAAATGAAATTCACCTTGTTTGAACTGTTGAATGGTCTTCATGCGCTTAGCTTGAGGAATATCGCCATGTAGTGCTTGACAGTTGTAGCCTTTTCGGTATAAAAAGCTTTGAACCCTATCTACAGCAACTCGCGTGTTACAAAAAATCATACAGCTTTCTGGCCGTTCTATCAGGAGTAGATGGTTTAACTCAGTGCTTTTCTCATGACTTTCAACACGGTAATATATTTGCTCAATACTGTCAACTGTCTTAGTTTCCGATTTAATCTCAATTGTTACCGGCTGCTTCATATATTCCTTGCATATTCTGCGGATTTCTGACGGTATAGTAGCTGAAAAAAGCAGAGTTATCCTGTTTTTAGGGAGAGCCCTGATAATTTTAACTACCTGATCTAGAAAGCCCATATCAAGCATTCTGTCTGCTTCGTCAAGTATTAGAAAACGAATATTCTCGGTCAGTAGGTTTTTGTTTTTAATGTGGTCGTAAACTCTACCTGGTGTTCCTGTAACAATGGATACACCTCTATTAAATGCTTGTATTTCCGTGTTCATACTATGTTGACCATAAACAGCTGTTGATTTGTGCCGAGTATGTTTAGACATTTTCTTTAATTCAATGTCTACCTGAACGGCCAGTTCTCTTGTAGGTGTGAGAATCAGACCTTGAGGTACTGTAATTTTTGGGTCAATCAGTTGAAGCATGGAAACCCCGAATACAGCAGTTTTACCGCTGCCTGTCTTAGACATTACAATCAGATCTTCATGATTTAAAATATGGGGAATTGCTTTACTTTGTACTTCTGTAGGGTTTTCAAAACCCATTTCTTCTAGAGCTTTTAAAATTGGCGGCGAAATGCCCAGATCGCTAAAACTGTTTTTCATTATTATCCTCTTTCGTAGTTTGTGAATTACTTCGATTATACCACTAATTTTTGATTTGTTCCATTATTTTATATGGAAGCCTACGAAAGATAAGATGTAAGAGGAAATTTGTTGAAGGGTTTTGATAGTAACAGGCTTCTTTGCGATGCTTAGAAAACAAAAATTCCCGGATGTACCGAGAATTTTTGTTTTATTATTGTTATTGCCTAATTCAAATATAATTAATATTTAATAGTTTAAAATAATTGATCGTGTAGCTGCTATCCATTCAACTTTCATGCCAAGCTTTTCACCTACAAATCTCAGCGGCAACATAGTACGTCCTTCTATTGTCATTGGAGGAACATCAAGCTCTAGAGCCTGACCGTTTACTTTTGCGTTTTTATTATCAAGCCAAAGATTCAATGTAGTTCCTTTGTATTTTAGGTCAACTCGGCGCTCGGCCGCATCCCAGCCTATCTCACCGCCAATCCCTTCCATAATTGCACGGATTGGCACCAATGTTCTGCCATCTATAATCGTAGGAACTATGTCAGAATTGTCCGCGTCTATTTGTGAACCAGCGCCATTAACATATATGTTAGGGTCATCAACTTTAAGCTCTATTTTGCCTGTGTATTGCCCAAAGGCTTCATTATATAATTGTGTTACAGTATCCTCGCTGATTGCATAATCAAAAAGCTTGTATTCATCCATAAACCCGTTAAAATAGCCATTGCCACTTTTGCCCACCCTATAAGGTGTGGAAGTTTTTACTCCTTGATCTGCTATTGGCAGCAATTCATCAGGCATATACTCTTGATGAAGCAATTCACCATCTAAATAAAGTTTTTCTTCTTTGCCGTCAAACGTAACTACAATATGTGCCCATTTTTCCACCAATTGAGATCTGTCCATTGTATAATTATTTGGATCATCAGGGAACTCAAAATAGTTATTATGATAATCCTCTCCGAACCCTAACTGAGACTGAAACAAAGATGCGGCATATCCAAAATAATACACTAATGGCTCATAGTTCTCAGAGTCTAACTTGCAAAGGATTGGGAAAGCGTTCACATTATCTATATAATTTATCTTTAACCATAATGAAACAGATAAACCCTTTGCATAATCTAAATCCTCTGTTCCTTTTAAATCAATGTAACCTCCGCTAAGTTCTACTCCCTTGCCGATAACACCTTCTGTAAAACTTACCTTACCAGATTTTGCACCACTGTAACTGTTTGATATAGCACTATCAAAATTGTCCTCGAATTTTAAATGTAGAACTGGATCTTTAAAGGTTTCTGTGGCACATACGCCTGTAAAAGATAAAAGTTGTGAAACCATTAAAGTAAGTACGATTAAAAACATTGTGATTTTTTTCATTAGAATTACCTCCGTTTTTTAGTGTTTTGTTACAATTTTGAAATTATACTACATTAACCATAAAGCAGTTTCAGTTTTAAAAATCAACCCCCTCACATTATTTATTCAATCATTAACTTCCACTTTTCTTAATTTGCTACCATAGTTATCAACAATAACAATTTCTCCGTTTTCATTCTATATGTATTGTAAATACACATTACCTATGTTTTTGCCTGAATAGGCGATACGTCTAGAAGGATCATTTAGAGCAGGAAACCAGCTTTCTACTATATTATGTTACTCTATTGTTCCATTCTTATAACTACACAACAAGCTTTAAAATAACACTTTTTCACAACGTCATCTCCTAATAAATTTATTTATTATTTATACTACGATAGATTTTTTAATTGGCATTGACTAGTTGTTTTTTAGAATCACCTAACATTAAAACAATAATTGACACCTCAACCTATTCCAATAGGTTTACGTTTTCTAAATCAAGTTAATTTCAACCCAATTGTTTTTTATGGAAGCAATAAATTCATAAGTTTATATTTGAATTTATACATAAGTATTCAAAATATTCCTGATGCTCTTTATATTATCGGTACAAAAAGGAAAAATGTGAATATGTTTTTTCAATTACAAAAAATTCAAACACCATAAACAAAAATATTGCAATTGTACAATTACCTGTGATATAATAACCACAAGAATAGTTGAGAAGAGTTTATTTAGATTAGAGCTTATATTGAGAATAGAAGAGATGAGAAGAGACGAGGCTAGTACGATAATTTAATTCGTTTAATATGCCAGAATTCTTTGTTCTGGCTTTTTTAGTTGGTTCAATTCTCATGTCTTCCTTGTGAAAACAAAGGAGGCATCAAAATGTTTTATCCATGTATTGATGAAGTCAAAAGTTTAGCAAAAGACTATAATATCATACCGGTTTCCATGGAAGTTTATGCTGATATGGAGACGCCTATTAGTCTTTTTAAGAGGTTTGAGCAAAGTAAATATTGCTTTTTACTAGAAAGTGTTGAGGGCGGTGAAAAGTGGGGCAGATATTCTATTATCGGTAGAAATCCTTTCATTGCTGCAAAAAGTTTCAAAAACAAGACAATAATTGAAGAAAAAAATGGCACCATATCTGAAGTTGAAGGTAATCCGGTTGAGGTAATAAGGTCTTTAATGGAAAAGTATAAAGGAGCGAGTTTGCCTAATATGCCAAGATTTACCGGCGGTGCAGTAGGTTTCTTTGGTTATGACATGATTAGGTACTATGAAAACCTTCCCGATGTGCCGGAAGATGACTTGAACTTGCCGGAGAGCCATTTTCTATTTACTGATGAGGTGCTGGTCTTTGATCACCTTAAGCAAAAGATTCATATAATTGTCAATCTTCATGTTAATGGAAATGTTGACAGGGGGTATAACAGCGTTATAGATAGGATTAAAGCAATATACAACGAGATTTTGGATACTCGTTGGAAAATAAATGACAATTTCAAACCTGATTTCGGCAAAAAGAATTCAGGGTATAAATTTACAAGTGATATATCTAAAGAAAAGTACTGTGAAAATGTTTTAAAGGCAAAGCAATATATTAAGGATGGGGATATATTTCAGGTGGTTTTATCCCAGCGTTTATGTGTTGAAACAAATCAGAATCCCTTTAACGTATACAGGGTTTTGCGTTTGATAAATCCTTCACCCTATATGTATTACTTGAAATTTGACCATTACAATATAGTAGGTTCGTCACCGGAAATGCTCGCAAGGGTTGAAGAAGGTATAGTTGAGACTTGTCCGATAGCAGGTACTAGAAAAAGAGGTCAGAATAAAGAAGAGGATGAGGCACTAGAAAAGGAACTTTTAGCCGACGGAAAAGAACTGGCGGAGCACACAATGCTTGTAGATTTAGGAAGGAATGATGTTGGCAGAGTATCACGCTACGGAACAGTCAAAGTGAAAGACCTGATGCATATAGAGAAGTACTCGCATGTAATGCACATTGTTACAAATGTGCAAGGGGAGCTTTGTGAAGATAGGACAGCGTTTGATGCCATGATGTCAATTCTGCCTGCCGGGACTTTGTCTGGCGCTCCGAAAGTTCGGGCAATGGAAATAATTGATGAGCTTGAGAATGTAAAAAGAGGCCCTTATGGTGGTGCAATAGGATATCTTAGTTTTAATGGAAACCTAGACAGCTGTATTACCATAAGAACAATGGTTTTTAAGGACAATAAGGCCTATGTTCAATCGGGAGCAGGAATAGTTGCCGATTCGGTTCCTGAGATGGAATATGAGGAATGCTTGAATAAGGCAAAGGCACTGCTGAAAGCTTTAGAGGAAGTTGGTGAGATAAGATGAACTTAAAAATATTGATTATAGATAACTATGATTCTTTTACCTATAACCTTTATCAGTATATAGGGGAGATAAACCCTAATATAGAGGTGTTCAGGAACGATAAGATTACTATTGAACAAATCGAGAAAAAGGCTCCGTCCCATATCATAATTTCTCCCGGACCCGGTTTTCCTAAAGATGCGGGTATAAGCATAGAAATTATAAAAACCTTGGGAAAGCACATACCCCTGTTAGGTGTATGTTTAGGACATCAAGCTATAGGTGAAGCCTTTGGGGGGAAAGTCATACATGCAAAAGAACTTATGCACGGTAAAGCCTCAGAGGTTTTTATAAACAGAGAATGTACCTTGTTTAGGTCGCTTAATGAAAAAATAATGGCAGGTAGATACCATTCCCTTATAGTTGAGAATGGATCGTTGCCGGCATGCCTAAAAGTTACTGCTAGAGCTGAAAATGGAGAAATAATGGGATTAATGCATGAAACCTATCCGATTTTCGGCATACAATTCCATCCTGAGTCAATACTTACACCGGATGGAAAGAAAATATTAAGTAATTTTCTTAATATAAGAATGAAGAATGTTGAAGAAAGCTAAATGATAGGGTTGAAAATGTTGAGAAGAGATGAGAGGAGAGGTTAATATGTTAAAAGAGGCGATTCAAAAATTAGTTGAGGGCAGAAATTTATGTGAGGGTGAAGTAATAGCGGCATTGAACTGCATAATGGAAGGTGAGGCAACGCAGGCACAGATAGGTAGCTTTATTACAGCACTGAGGATTAAGGGAGAGACTATTGAAGAAATAACGGGATGCGCCAAAGTAATGAGAGAAAAGGCAGATAGAATAGTACTAGATAAAGATTACTTTATAGATATTGTTGGTACAGGCGGAGATTGTTCGTATACCTTCAACATTTCGACAGCAGCAGCTTTTGTAACGGCTGCAGGAGGTGTTACAGTTGCAAAACATGGCAATAGATCCGTATCAAGTAAGAGCGGAAGTGCCGATGTTTTAGAGAGTCTAGGAATCAATATTTCATTAGAACCCCAAAAAGTAAAAGAATGCATAGAAAAGATAGATATTGGATTTATGTTTGCCCAGACTTTTCACAAATCGATGAAGCATGCAGCAGGGCCAAGGAAAGAGTTGGGTATCAGAACAATATTCAATATTTTAGGACCTCTAACAAATCCTGCAGCGGCAAAAGGACAGCTATTAGGTGTATTTAACGAGAAGTTGACCGAACCTTTAGCCCATGTGCTTTTCAACCTTGGAGTTGAAAGTGCTATGGTAGTTTACGGAATGGACGGAATAGATGAAATATCCTTATCTGCGCCTACAAGAGTTTCAGAATTGAAGAATGGAAACGTAAATACCTATGTTTTGAACCCTGAGGACTATGGTATGGAACTTGTAAATAAAGGTGAACTTGTGGGTGGAGATTCAAAGGAGAATTCAAAGATAATTTTATCCATATTGAATGGAGAAAAAGGAGCGAAGAGAGATATCGTGGTATTGAATGCTGCAGCAGCTTTATACGTAGGAAAGGCAGTACACGATATCAAATCCGGCATAATAATGGCAGAAGAAATAATAGACAACGGAAAGGCGTTAGATAAACTAAATGAGTTAAGGGAATTTTCAAATTACATGATTCCCGTTTTGTATTAAAAGCAATGGGGATAAAAAGTAATTTGGTTAGGTGAAAAAAATATGATATAAGTGGTTTTGTTACAATACGTTGTTTTTAAAACCGTCTAATTGGAGGGTATTTATGATTTTAGATAAAATTGTGGAACAAAAAAAGATACAACTTAAAGAAGAAATGAGCAGGATGTCAATAGAAGGCTGGAAGCAGCGTATTAAAAGGCCTGGCATGCATAGTACCCAGAGTTTTTTCAATGCACTCAAAAAAAATGATGATATATCAATAATTGCTGAAGTTAAAAAAGCATCTCCTTCAAAGGGAATAATAAAAGAAGATTTTGACCCTATGATGATTGCTAAAGAATATAGCGAGGCAAAGGTTCAGGCGATGTCTGTTTTGACCGAAAAAAACTTCTTTTTAGGTGACGATGATTACCTTGTAAGAATACGCCAAACATATCCAACTCCAATCTTGAGGAAGGATTTTATAATTGACCTATGGCAGGTATACCAATCAAGATGCCTTGGTGCCGATGCTATACTGCTTATTACTTCGCTGCTTTCCGACGAAGAATTAAAAAAGTTTCAGGTGGTATCGGGAATACTCGGCATGCAATGTCTTGTTGAGGTGCACAATAAGGAAGAACTCGACAGGGCATTAGAATCAGGTGCACAAATAATAGGAATAAATAACAGGGATCTAAACACTTTTAATGTAGATATTAAGACAACCGAAAAGCTTATGAATTACATTCCTAATGACAGGGTTGTGGTTAGTGAAAGTGGAATAAAGGATTATAATGACATAAAGTATCTAAAAGAGCTTGGCGTGGACGCGGTGCTTATTGGTGAAACCTTTATGAGAGCAACTTCTATCAAGGAAAAAATAGACGAGTTAAGAGGAAAAACGGTATTGATATGACCAAAATCAAGATTTGCGGTTTAAAAAGAATTGAAGATATTCAATATGTAAATAAATATTTACCCGACTATATAGGCTTTGTTTTTGCACAGAGTAAGCGAAGAGTGACTTTAGAACAGGTGATGAAATTAAAGAATGACCTTGACTTAAGGATAAAGACTGTTGGGGTATTTGTGAACGAAGATATGGATAAGGTGATTGAAATCAGTAAAAAATGCCAACTGGACTGCTTGCAGCTTCATGGTGATGAGGATGAGACGTATGTTGAAAATTTAAAGGATTTACTTAATGCCCATTCTGTGAGTGCCGTTGAAATATGGAAAGCCATACGGGTTAAGGATGAAAGCTCCATTGCATTACTAAAATCCTATAAGGTTGATGCGTTTGTATTGGATACCTTTGTGGAGGGAGCATATGGAGGGGTTGGTAAGGTTTTTGACTGGAGTTTGGCGAAGCTTGCAAAGCTTTATGGTAAAATATTTGTTGCTGGGGGCTTAAATATTGAGAATGTTCGAGCTGTAGTTGAAGATGTAAGTCCTTACGGAGTTGATGTTAGCGGTGGAGTTGAGACTGATGGATGTAAGGATCAATCAAAGATCTGCTCCTTTGTGGAGAAAGTAAAAGAGGGGTAATAGTTATATATAAATTATATAATGTTGCAGGTTATTATATAAAATTCAAAACTTTATATAATAACCTGCTTATTTTTTGTAACTGATAATAAGCAATAAATTATCTGGGTATACCAAAAATACCTATTATATATTTTTTGGTTTTGTATAATAAAAAAGTGAACCGAATTAACAATGTATGTAACTTATATTATAAAAGGGTTAACCCACTAAAAGAATATAAGGAGATGATACTTTGGATGAAATAAGCCTAATAAAGCTTTGTCAAAATGGAGATTCAAATGCTTTTGATACTTTATTCAAATTACATAGTAAAAAAGCTATGCATTCAGCATATCTTATTTCCGGCAGCAAGCATTTAGCAGAAGAAATAGTTCAGGAATCTTTTATTCAATGCTTAAAAAGCATAAATAAGTTGAAGGATCCACAAAAATTCAAGTCCTGGTTTTACAGGATAATTGTCAGGTACAGTTGGAAGGCTGTATCAAAAGAAAAGTATAAGGATTTCGATATAGCAAAGGATGATAATATATGCTCTACAACGGAGGATATTTTTGATACTCTTGAATCACTAGTGCTTCTCGGGAAATATGATGTGATTAGGGATATTTGTCCAGCATATGAGACGGATGCGCTTGTAAGAAAGATTAACGTAGATAGATATAATGACAGAGAAACGGTAAGAACCAATATAATTGAAAGTTATGATCAATTAATGGATTTTGCAAGAAAAACCTACCTGATAAATTTTTCTTGGAAGGAACGGAACGTAAGAATCTAAGAAATATTATTACAAGAGAAATGATTGGAAACACTTTAATCCATAGAGAATTTACAAGCGCATATACAGCTAAATTTGTTATTGAAAAAAAATAAAATGTATACGGAAAATGCAAGTCGTTTGGCAGGAGACGGAGTGATTACGCCTGAGAATATGGAGCCAAATCCCAAAAATCCAATTATTGCTTCATTCTTTAGAAATATAGGATGGTCCGATAGATTAGGATCAGGAGTAAGAAATCTGTTTAAGTATTCTAAGTATTATTCAGGACAGGAACCGGAAATTATTGAAGGGGATGTTTTTAGAATAATTTTTCCGTTGGATGAAGAATATTCTTTTGATGTCACAAAGCAAAAAGTGAGTGGTATAAAGGATGGTAAAATATCCAGTCATATGGGTCAAAATAATAGTAGTGCTGAAGAAGTATTATTATTATTATTATTATTATTATTATTGCTAACTGAAAAACCTGAAATAAAAACCAAAGAGATTCAAGAAACATTAGGCTGGACATCAAATCAAGTGAAATATTATGACAATAAATAGCCTTCACTTTTATGAGTCAACAACAAAGATAGAATTAAAATAAAAAATATAAAAACCCCCCTCAAAAAATCTGAAACTTTTTGAATTTAGTTAATGGACAGTTAAAAGTTCAATTCGATAAACTAGCAAAGGTTGGGGAATAATGTATGAAAAACTTATTTAGAGGAATTATATCAAAGGAAATTTGTAATTCCAAAAGGCAGGTAGAAATTGATATAGCAAGAGGTTTGGCAGTTTTTTTTATGATCCTTGTCCATTTTAACAGTGCGTTTTTGGATAATGCTTATAATGAGACTGTTTTTGCAAAAGTAATTGACTTTCTAGGAACTGTGCCTGCTGCACCGGTATTTATGTTCCTAATGGGAGTTGGATTTGTCTATTCAAAGAATCAGGACCCTCAAGTTTTATTTAAAAGAGGTTTGTTCATCTTCTGTGGCGGTTATCTGCTAAATCTGTTCAGAGGTTATATTCCTTTAATAATTGGAAATAAACTCGGCTACTATGATTTGCCAGAAAGTTCGTTGCCCGGTTATGGATATCTTTTTGAGGTGGATATTCTTCAATTTGCCGGTTTGGCAATGATATTGGTTGCATTTTTTAAAGGCGTAAAGTTAAGTGAAGTGTTTTACCCTTTTATAGCTATATTTGCAGCCATTATTTCTCCGTACATGTGGAAAGTTTCATTTGATCAGCCTATTTTAGATTTAATATTTGCACCGATTTTTGGAGGTAAAGTATATACTTATCACCCGTTTTTTTCATGGATAGTCTATCCTTTAATGGGAGCTTTCTTTGGATGGATACTTATAAGAGTTAAGAATAAAAAAGCCTTTTATAGTTTTACTTCCGTCATATCAATTATTGCATTAGTCACAGCATTTATCTATTATTTGAGACACCCCGGATATGATTTTGGAATTGTTACTGGAGATGTATATAATTATTTTCAACATGGTATTTTATCAAGTACTATTTTCTGTGCAGCTATTCTATGCTGGTTAGCACTGTGGAATTTCCTTTCACCTGTTATACCTAAGTTTGCTATGAACAGACTGAGATTTTGGAGTAAGGCAACAACTCCTATGTATGTTGTTCATTGGTTGATTTTAAATTGGTGTTCCTTCCTTGTATTTGATACTTTTAATATTCCACAGAGTATTTTAGGAATGATACTATTAACTTTTTCATCCGAAGTAATCTCAGATTTGTATATAAAAATAAAAGATAGAATATCAGAACGTGAAGAAATTGACATACCAGTTATTCTTGAGAATTAAGGTGCTTCCAAAAAAATAGAGAGAAACATGGAGTATTCAATTTTAAATTTATATTATAAAGAGGTGTAAAATATGTCAGTTAGTGCGGGAAAAAATGTACTGTCAAAGGAGTTAGAAGCTATAGAAAGAAAACTGCTCAGGTATAATGAGGCATCGCAGGATGCCTTTATTTACGGACCTAAAATGCCGGAGCTAATTAAGGATGAATGTCTATTTGAATTGTTTGAACATACTGCAAGTAGTTTTCCAAACAATAAGGCAATTATTTTTGGGGAAGAGAGCATTTCGTACAAGGACTTAAATGAAAGGGCAAACCAAATAGCTAGTATGCTTAGGGCAAAAGGTGTAAACGCTGATGATCGGGTAGCGATATTTATGCCAAAATGCTTAATGTGTTATGCTGCCATACTAGGTACAATGAAAGCGGGAGCGTGTTATATTCCTTTAGATCCCGGGTATCCTGAAGACCGTGTCAGGTACATAGTAGAAGACAGCGGGGCTAAGTACATACTTGTTACTGAAGGAATGCAAAATGTGCCTGCTCTTGGTAATTCAATTGAAGTAAGTGCCGATTTGATAAAAGAATATCCTAAGGCAAATTTGCTTAAAGAAATAACCTGTGTAACCAGAAATTCTTTAGCTTACATAATTTATACTTCCGGTTCAACAGGCAGGCCCAAAGGTGTTATGATTGAACATAAGGCTGCATGTAATCTTGTAAGGGCTTCTCAGGAAATATATAAGGCTACACCTGATGACAGAGTTTATCAAGGTTTTACCCTTGCTTTTGATGCTTCAGTGGAAGAATTGTGGTTGGCATTTTTTAATGGTGGTGCCTTAATACCTCAAACAGATGAAATGAAAAAAGCAGGTCCTGACCTATTTAAAATTCTAAGTAAACACGAAGTGAGTATTATTTCATGTGTACCCACTCTTTTATCTATGATAGATGACGATATCCCTACCTTGAGACTGCTCATTCTTGGAGGGGAAGCATGTCCTGAATCGGTAGTTGTAAGGTTTAAGAAAAACGGAAGGCGTATATTAAATACCTATGGGCCTACCGAAGCAACAGTTATTGCAACTTGGTCAGATATGAAACTTGGTGAAAAGGTAACTATCGGTAAACCTCTTCCAAACTATTGTGTTTATATTGTTAAAGAAAACGGTGAATTGGCAAAAATCGGCGAACCGGGAGAACTTCTGATAGGAGGAATAGGTCTTGCTAGAGGATATGTCGGGAGAGAAGATTTGACTTTAGAGAAATTTATTAAGAATAATTTCCACAGAGAAGATGTTGAAGGTTGTGACATGCTTTACAGGTCAGGGGACCTTGTAGCTTTAGACCCAGCTGGAAATATAGAATTCCATGGCAGGATTGATGATCAGGTAAAAATAAGAGGTTACAGAGTTGAACTCTCGGAAATTGAAAATGTAGCCAATAGTTTTAGTGAGGTAAAGTCATCGGTTGTTAAGGTTAACAGATTTCCCGATTCAAGCGAAGCCTTGTGTTTATATGTAGTAGCAACGGATAGGGAAAAAGGGATAGATAGAGAAAAGCTCTTTTCATTGTTAAAAGAGCGTCTTGCAGCATATATGATACCGCCTCATCTTATGGTGCTTGACGAAATACCCATGCTGCCAAGCGGTAAAGCTGACAGAAAACAGCTTCCTCTTCCAAATGGGGACAACATGTTGTCAAAAAGAGATGTGGTAGAAGCTGTTGATAAAGAACAAAAAGTTATTGCCGCAATAATAAAACAGGTATTTAAAATTGAAAATGTTTCTATAAAAGATCATTTCTTTAATGATCTAGGAGGGCATTCGCTGTATGCTGCACAGGTAGTGTCACTACTTAGGAAGGAAAACGGTTTCCAAGGTTTAACCATATCCGATCTGTATGAATCTCCAACTGTTGAAGAGCTTGCAGCAAAATTCCGATTAGCTGCAAAAGGAAAACCATCTAAAACAGTTAAGGAAAGAAAAGAAGCTAAAAATTTCAAAGAGGCCTCTTCTCGTGCTCATAAATTATGCGGTTTTTTCCAAGGTCTATCCATATTTATGATTACACTAATGATTTGCATACCGATAGGATATGTAGTTTACAACATATTTAACGGGAATTTCGGAGTCAAAGAAGTATTACTTTCACTACTTGCAATAGGATTGCTTTATAATCCGTTAACTATAGGATTGTCCATTATTTCAAAGTGGGTTCTTATAGGAAAGTTCAAGGAGGGGAGATATCCTCTATGGGGAACTTATTATTTCAGATGGTGGCTTGCAAGACTATTTCAAAGGATGTGTCCCGAACATTTATTGAGTGGCACGCCACTTATGCCAATATATTTGAGGCTTATGGGAGCAAAAATAGGAGACAATTGTTATATTGGCAATCATGAGTTTGGTGCTTTTGATCTTATATCCATCGGTAACGATTCAAGTATTGCTCAAGACTGTCAAATACTTGGATATAGTATTTTTGACGGGTACATAAATTTTGGGAAGATAACTGTTGGGAATGATTGTTATATAGGAACTCATTCTTCAATGAGTATTAACTCTACAATGATGGATGGGTCAATGATAAAAGAACAGTCTATGGTGGCATCTAATCAGACTGTTAAAGCGGGTGAGTTCTGGGCTGGATCCCCTGCTAAAAAGGATAGTTTTGACAAGGATATTTATAAACTGTTAAACACAAATAATAAGGTGAGCAAAACTAAAAAAACTGTATTTACAATTATGCATATGATGATACTTGAGGTTTTCGGACTTTTATCTGTATTATTCTTTACTCAAGGGTTTATTTTTGGTGCTTTTTTAAGAAAGATTCCAGCTTGGGTATTATTAGTGAGTCCAATAACGGCAACTGCAATTGTTTTATTAAGTGTCCTTGAGATTATACTTTTAAAAAGATTATTTATGAACAAGATAAAACCTGGAGTTTACAGTATATATTCAATGTATTATGTGAGAAAGTGGATAGCAGATAATATTACATATATTAGTCTTCAGCTTTTGCATACCCTTTACGCAACCTTATACACCATACCTTTTCTAAAAGCTCTTGGTGCAAAAATAGGGAAGGATGTTGAGATTTCTACAGTAACACATATATCACCGGAATTATTTGAAGTTGGTGACGGAAGTTTCTTTGCCGATGCTTCAATGGCAGGTACCCCGAAAGTATACAATAATAATGTTATTTACGAAAAAATCAAGGTGGGTTCAAGAACTTTCATTGGAAACAGTGCATTAGTGCCTATCAATGCAAATATAGGAGACGATTGTCTTATCGGAGTTATGTCGGTTCCGCCTAACAAGGAAAAGACCGAAAATGGCACATCCTGGCTAGGGACACCTGCTATGTATCTTCATAAAAGAGATATAAATAATGACTTTTCAAAAGAGGAAACTTACAAGCCGACCAAAGCCTTGTATCTTAAAAGACTGATTATTGAGTTTATCCGTGTTATATTGCCAACAAACATATATGTACTTGCATCTTACGCTTTAGCAAATGTATTTCATGATATAGCTGTAAACTATTATTTCTGGTCTTCGGTTTTGTTAATGGCTTTGACGATGGTAGCGTTTGAAGTTGCATTGCTGGCTTTTGTCGTACTGCTTAAATTCTCTTTAGTTGGTACGTACAGAGCTTCTGTCAATCCATTATGGAGTAGTTTTGTATGGAAAACGGAGTTTGTAACGGGGATATATGACAGTATGTTGGGGGACCATATTTTGACACCACTTACAGGTACTCCGATGTTGCCTCTTGTGATGAGATTGTTCGGTTGCAGGATAGGTAAAAAAGTTTTCTTAGATACAATATTTATTTCTGAATTTGATTTAGTTAAGATTGGACGTGAAGCAGCGATAAACTATAATTCAACCATGCAGACTCATCTGTTTGAAGACAGGGTACTGAAGATGGATTACCTTATAATTGGTAATAGAGCAAGTGTAGGGAACGGTTCAGTAGTTTTATATGATACCTTTATGGAAGAGGGAGCAATGTTGGGAGGTTCATCACTTTTAATGAAAGGGGAAACTTTAGAGGCGTATACCCATTGGCATGGTAATCCATCAAGTTTGGCAGGTTAAAAAGATAGCCTAATGTAAAAATATTGAACGTACAAATGCATTGATATAAGCAATTGTACGTTCAGTATTATAATTGCAAAGCTTTTTTGGAATAACCTTATTCAGTTGAACTATAAAATTATTTATATTTTTAGTTGACTACCTATGGTAGGTTTCAACTTAGGTATGGTACAATACTTTCGTATAGTTAATAGTCACCTTTGTGTTTAAGTGAGCTACGCACTTAATATAAAGCCTGTTAAGGGGGCACTATTTAAAACCTTATAGCTAAGATGCAGGTGATACAAAATGAAGGGGTTGAAATAGTTTGTTTTGGAAGAGCAAGGCGAAAAGTAACCTTTACATAGACGATAGGAATTTAAATAAGATAATTTGTAGAGTTAAAGATGGTGATAATGATTTACGTGAGCAAGTTATAAATGATTATAAGCACTTTATTATTAGCTGTGTTTCAAAGTTCATGAATAAGTATATTGATGTTGAAAACAGTGAAGAGTTCAGTATTGGTCTTATTGCGTTCAATAGTGCAATAGACGACTATAACGAAGTTAAGAACCCTAACTTTCTAAAGTTTGCCGAGTTGGTAATCAACCGAAGATTGATAAACTATATAAATAAAGAAAGGAAGAACCAGAATACATACCCTTTTTCTTATTTTGAGGACAAAAATGATTTAACTCTTCAAAAGACAATTGATAGGAAATCTACTTTTTTGCATTTTGATAGTTGCGAGACAAGGGAAGAAATGGAAACTTATATTAGCAAACTAAACAAATTCGGAATATCGCTTGACGAGCTTATAAAGAAAACACCCAAACATAGGGACTCAAGAAAGATGCTTATTGGTATTGCTAAAACTATTGCAGATAACGACGTACTTTACGAGAAATTAACCAGAAAAATGTGCATACCTATGAAAGACTTAGTTCAATATACAAGTGTAAACCCAAAAACTATAGAGAAAAACAGAAAATATATTGTTGCCACTTGTATAGCTTTTAATAGTGATTTGGACATAATTAAGGGGTTTCTTCAAATGAATTTAGAGAGGGGGTTGTAAGCATGTATAAACAGGGGGTAATTTTGGAGTTACGAAAAAAAGAAGCGATTGTATTTAATGACCATGGTGAATATGACAAGATAGAGAGAATGGATGGAATGTATGTAGGTCAGGTGGTTGAGTATAAAAAAACAATCAATAAAAATACCAAACGCTTAATTTCAGCTATTTCGGCAGCAGCTGTGTTCATAGTAATGTTTTTTTCTTATGGGCTATTTAAATACTCCAGCCAACAGGTTTTTGCATATGTGACTTTAGATATAAATACTAGTATGGAGTTTTCAATAGATTACGAGAACTGTGTAATAAGTTTAAAACCTTTAAATAATGATGCAGAAAATATAACAAAAGCATTAAATGTTAAAGGCAAGAACATTGATATGGCAATAAAGGAAGTAATTACACAAATAGAGAGAACTGGATTTATGGAACGTAAAAGTGACAACATAATAGTTATATCAACTTCTGCAAGTGGTTTATGGGATAAGAAAGATAAACGAAATATAAAAATAGACAGAACAAGAACTCTTGTTGAAGAAACAGTAAAAAACTGTACAAGAGGCTATGCTGTGGTTGAATCAATTGCTGCTACTCCGGAAATTAGAGAGCTATCTATTGAGGCAGACATGTCTTTAGGCAGATATGTGCTTTATACAAAAGCTATAAGCGGAGGATATGATATTTCACTTCAGGAGGCGAAGACTGTTCCTTTAAGTCAGTTAATCGGATATGGTAAATTTGAAGAGGATAACTACGATAAAGTTGATAACACACAAAATGATCCCGAAGATCTAATGGAGAAAAGTACAACTGTATTAAATAATGATATTGATAAAAATAATATAACGCCATTGCCTAAATCAGAGTCCCCAACGACTAAACCGAAGATTGAGGATGTGGAAAACAATGGGATTTTGATAAATAGACATGAAGATCCAAAAATTCCTTTTTCTGATGCACTAATAAATGAATCGGAAAATGATAAACTGCTACCTAAATCAAGCTCGTCCGAGCTAAGGCATGATGAAATACAAAAATCTACACCTGTTCCTGAGCTACACATATATGATGACAAGATTTTAAAATCTACACCGGTTGTTACTAAGCCGAAGTATGATGGAGAAGTTCCAACACCTACACCAGAAGTAACCTCACCGTGGGAAGATAAAATACCAAAATCTACACATGAATTAAGAGAACCCATAGAAAATGGTGAACTGCCCCCAGCTAAGCCTAGTGCAAACATACCGGAAATTGATGATACAGAAGAAAACAAACCACGTGATATAGGGCCTCCGTTTGATGAAAAAGTTCCAAAGCCTACATCAGGTATAAAGCCACCGGAACATGCAAAAGGGAGGGGACCAAATTTTCCTGATATCAATAAGCCAGAAGGGGAGGAAGCTATTCCAAAGCCAATTTCCGATTTGCCTATACCTGAAAGTATTGAAAAACCGAAATCTTCACCACCAAAACCTGAAGAGGATTATGATAAGCCAGAAGCTAATTTGGAAGACCAGGAACATGAGCCTATACAAAAGAGAGTAAGGGTCAGAAATGGGCTAAGATGGAGCTTTTAGCTTTCAAAAGTATTTTTTATAGCATCAAAAAACAGTAAAAAGGTGTGAAGTAAATATATGCTGCTATTAATACTAAGTGGGTTATTTATAGAAATAGCCTAAATATATAATTTTATATTAGCGAAGGTCTGTATAACATAAAATTTATACAGACCTTCGGTGTTTCTTAACAGTACTAATTTTTTTATATGTTTGTAGATTGAAAATATTGTATAGGTTATTTTTTGAAATGGCCTAATCAATATTTTTTTCTGTTGAAAATTCGCCTGCAAAGGTTATTCTGTCTTGCAGATAGAGATTTCCTTTAAGTGAATTCTCAGAAATATTTGCGTACAAATTTAACATCTCAAAGCCCTCCGGTTTATCAATCCATTCATAACCGGTAAAAACCAGACAATTATTTGATGTATCATAACTAATAGTCATTTTATAACTTCCGGTAATAGAACCGTAGCCAATATCTGAGGTTTCAAAATAAAAGTTGGCCCAATAATTACCAGAAACATTTTTTTGTATATCCAAAGTCATTTTGTTAGTACGTTGATTTGTTATATATGTACCGTTCCATACTCCGGTTAAGTCGTTGGGAATAAGTGCTTGGGCCAATACTTTGTTAATCATTATATCATTGAATTTATGGGGTTCTTCATAAAAAGGGAAATGTGCAGAGTTTTCAAACCAAACCAACTCCTTGCTAGGTGCCGACAAGACATTAAAATAATCTTCAACAAGCTTAGTGGGAGTCTCATAGTCATATGTTCCGCAAAAGAAGTAAACCGGTACATCTAAACTCTTGATTTTATTTTTATAATTAAGGTTACGCACTTCCTTATCTTCAAATATGTGATCAGAAAATATCCACCCGCTTTCAACTTTATGCTTTGCATCTTTGTATATTGGAGACCGCAAAATCCATTCTTCCAAATCTTCGGTTGAGTTTCTTCCATGAAGTGAGCCACCGAAATACTCAAGCCACTCAATTGTAGTTTCATATCCCGAATCGTTTTTATAATTACCATTTTCATCGGGTCTTCCGATTTTTGTGAGCTCTTTGATAGCTTTGTCGTTATTTGCATCCTTCGCCGATTTAAGCGCAAAATCATAAGAATGCTGTTCATTTTCAGCGAAACTGATAACTTGTCCTATTCCGACAAAAGCATAGTAGTCTTCCGGATATTTGTTAATGGCTTCCATACCTAGTATAGTTCCAAAAGAATGACCTACCAAAAAAATCTTTTCCTGTTTGAAACGTTGCTTAAGGTATGAGGTCAGTTCATGGGTATCCGAAGTAAACTGTTTAAGTGTCATAGTGCTTTTAGGTATTTTTGATGAGTAGGATAAACCTGCACCTCTTTGGTCCCAATTGACAACAGTGTAGTATTTTTCTAGTTCACTATTGTATTCATGCAGAATAGGCAGCATTGAATATCCCGGTCCACCGTGTAAAAAAAGGAGTACAGGTTTTGATACATCGCTTCCGTTAATATATATCCATTGGTCAATTCCACCGATTTTTACTTTTTCTAATGAGCTTATTGCTCCAATAGATTTGTCAGGGGGTATCGGTCTCGTACTTCGTTCCTTTGAGTGATCTTTTTTTAGAAATAAAGTTGCAGTTATAGCGATTGTAGAAAGCACACACAAGGATATCATAATTGTCTTAAAGTATTTCATTTGTTCTAATCCTTTCTATTTCTATTGTATAATTATAGCATTTAACAGGGTGTGATGCAAAGTTTAATACAAATTACCAGATAAGCATTTTTTTAAAGAGCATTTGCAATTGTTTTTCGAAATTACCTAAATAACCTTTAGCCTAAGTTAAAATATGAAAAGTATCTTCCTGATTTTATTCTGTGAAAATACCGATAATGAATAATCTGTGTTAATATATAAAGATAACGTACACTAAAGTTAAATTTATATAGCATTTAAATGTTATCTACTATAGATGAAAAACTTACTTTAAAATTTAGTTTTAGAGTTTTTCATCTATAGTAGATGCTAATTATTATCACCTTGAAAAGGGAAGCATGAGGAGGAACTAATATTGAAAAGGGAAGTTTTATATATTTCTGACCTTGATGGAACGCTACTTACAAGTAATAGGGAATTGAGCAATTATTCAAAAGATACATTAAATAGATTGATTGATAGTGGTGTACATTTTTCAGTTGCTACTGCAAGGTCTTCAGCTACAGCTTTGAAGATTTTAGAAGACCTTAATATTAAGGTGCCTGTAATTTTGATGAACGGAGTTGTAATATATGATATTACTCATGGAAGGTACTTAAAATTGGAAACAATTCCAACAGAAACGGCTAAGGCTATAATAAATATATTCAAAAATCATGATATTAGCGGTTTTATGTATACAATTTCTAATAAAGAACAGATAACTTATTATGAAAATTTGTTTACACAGCCCTTAAAGAATTTTCATGATGAACGTGTGACAAAGTACGGGAAAGTTTTTGAAAGAGTTGAAAGCTTTATAGATAAGGCTATTGATAGCAATATTATATATTTTTCGTTTATGGACTTCTATGAACGGTTATACTTAATGTATAGTGAACTAAAGAAATATCGGGAAATAGAAACAGTAATGTATAAGGATGTGTACAATGAAAATATATGGTTTTTAGAAATACACAGTAAAAATGCGTCAAAATATAATGCGGTTAAATATCTTCGTGATAAATTAAATTATAAGAAGATAATTGGTTTTGGAGATAATTTAAATGATTTGCCACTTCTTAAAGCATGTGATGAGTTTTATGCAGTATCGAACGCAGTTGAAGAACTTAAGATTAAGGCAGACGGAATAATTGAGGATAATAATTCCGATGGCGTTGTAAAGTTTATATATAAAAGAGTACAGGTGTAAAATTGGTTTGTTTCATTTTTTGGGTAATTGTGCACTTTTGGCATATATGATAATATTATATTCTGAGGTGATATAATTGCTAATTATAGGTTTGAACGGAAGTCCAAATAAGAATGGAAATACAAAATTTTTACTGAACACAGTCCTTGATAAACTCAAAGAAATGGGAGCTGAGACTTCGATACTTGAAATACCCGAGCTTTTAAAATCGGCAAAACACAGCTTTTGTACTGTGTGCAGCAATCCATGTTCCGGTGTATGTTATAAAGATACAGCTCTTGAAGAAGCTTATGAATTAATGAGAAAAGCTGATGGATTGGTGTTTGGAAGTCCCTCCTATTTTGGAACAGTGACGGGACAAATGAAGGCTTTCTTTGATAAGACGAGAAAGCTTAGGGGTGAAAAAGCTTTTTACAACAAGGTTGCAGCTGGTGTTACTGTTGGAGCATCAAAATATGGAGGTCAAGAGACAACAATGAAGGCTCTTCACGATATTATGATGGTTCAAGGAATGATGATTATTGGCGATGGGTATGTTGAAGATGACTGTGGACATCATGGTGTGTGTGCCCAAAAACCGGCTGAAAGTGACGAGGTTGCACAAAAGCGAGCGTTGATAATGTCAAAACGTATTTTTGAGGTATGTGAGATGGTTTCTAAAAAATAACCGGCCACTAGTCATTTCAATAAAATTGATTTGCGTTTTTTGCATAGTAAAGTAATGTTCTTGCGTTTTAAAAAAATCCACAAAGGGCGATTGATCGGTTATTGTTGGAATCATATAAAATAAAAATACTAATTGAAGTATAGGGAATATATAATATGACGGATGAAAAAACATTGAACGAATTTTCAAGAGCAGAATTAGTTTTAGGTAAAGAATCCATAGAAAAATTAAAAAAAAGTAAAGTAGCAGTTTTTGGAGTAGGCGGAGTGGGATCTTACGCTGTGGAAGCGCTAGTTAGATGCGGTGTAGGTAAGCTGGTGTTGGTAGATAGTGACTGTGTTTGTATTACCAATATAAACAGGCAGATTCATGCTACAATGAAAACCGTTGGTAAGCCTAAAGTTGAAGTAATGAGAGACAGGGTATTAGACATAAATCCTAAGGCTGAAGTTATAACCTATCAAAAGTTTTATCTTCCAGATACTGCAAAGGAGCTATTTGTTGACGATTACAATTATGTAATTGATGCAATTGATACAGTTACCGGTAAAATTGATCTGGTAGTTAGGGCTAAAGCAATGAACATACCGATAATAAGTAGTATGGGTGCAGGTAACAAAATTGATCCTACTAGGTTTGAAGTGGCAGATATTTATTCTACATCCATATGTCCTCTCGCAAAAGTAATGAGAAAAGAGCTTAGGAAAAGAAATATTGATTCACTTAAAGTTGTATACTCAACTGAAGAACCAATAAAACCCAATAGGGCGAATATGCCTGAATTGCCTTGTAATGATGGTGCTAATAGTAATACTAAGCGACAGTTACCAGGAAGCGTTTCCTTTGTGCCGTCTGTTGCTGGTCTTATTATAGCTGGAGAAGTTATAAAGGATTTGATAAACAAATAAGGTGATTCAAAAAAATAACTGGTCAATCGCCATTTCAAAAAATCTGATTTGCATTTTTTGCACTGCAAAATAATGTTCCTCTGTTCGAAAGCTTTTAAGCTTTCATAATGGGCTTTGTGACTTAAATAAATATTGTATAGGTTATTTTTTGAAATGGCCTAAAGGAGAATCAAATGTCAAAAGAAAGAATAAATATATTTACAGGACACTTTGGAAGCGGAAAAACAGAAGTAGCTGTGAACTTTGCATTGAATTCTGCAAGTAAGACCAAAAATGTGGCAATTGTTGATTTAGATATAGTAAATCCTTATTTTCGTACAGCCGATGCTAAAAGTGAACTTGAGAATAAAGGCATTTGGGTAGTTACACCAATGTATGCCAATACAAATGTCGATGTTCCCGCACTTCCCCCTGAAATGAACACTTTATTTGAAAAAAAGGATTATAACGTGATTCTTGATATAGGAGGAGATGATCTCGGGGCTAAAGTTCTTGCAAGATATAAGGACGAGCTTAAAAGCCAGGGATATTGTATGTATTTTGTTGTCAATACCAAGAGGCCTATGACTGATACGGATGACAAATTAGAGCATATGATTTATGAAATCGAAAGCTCTTCGGGACTTAAGGTTACAAAACTTGTTAACAATACTAATCTTTTGGAGCAAACTAATGTGGAAGTTGTAGTTGATGGACACAAGATTATTAAGAGAATATCTGACAAACTTGATATTCCTATTGGATTTGTAAGTGGCTTTGTTGATTTGATTGGTGGAGTTGAGAAAGAAATTGATGTTGAATTTTTTTCGTTGAAAAAGTTGATTAAATTGCCTTGGAACTAATGGAGGGAATGGTTATGAAAAGTGTTAAGCTACAAGAATTTCTTAGCGAAGGAACGGTAATAAAGACAAAGCACTGCCACAGTTCTTCATGGGTTACAAACGTTGTCTATGCAATAAATGAGGATTATATAGAAATTGATATAGGTCTTGAAGAGGACTATATTCAAAATATAATTATGATTGGAGATACTATTAAGTGTAAGTATACTTCTGAGGATTATGAGTTTAATTTAGTAGGTTGGATAACAAGAATAAATGCTGGCTTTCCACAGAGAATTACTATAAAAGTACACGATGTAGGAAAGTTTGAAAATAAACGGGATAGTTTTAGATTTGATGTGTATCTTTGTGCTATAATAAAAAGAAACCGTAGTGAAGAAAAAGGGATTTTTGCTGTGATGACTAATATTAGTCATACTGGTGCGGCTTTTGTTGTGAAAGAGGAGTTAGACAAGCAATTTGGTATATCCGATAAGAAGGAGAATGAAGCTGTCTGTTATTTTGAGATTTATGCATCGCCGGAGCGTCAAATAAACTTTCAAGGTACAATAAGGAGAAAGTCTGAGAATGAAAGAGGGAAAGAATACGGTGTAAAAATAACCGATATTGATATAAAAAGTGAAAAAGTATTGTCAGAGCTTTTAGAAGAACTTGAAAAAAAGGATAAAGAGTTCTATAATAAACGAAGTAGCTTCTGGTCGCAACATAGTAAGTATAATAAAGACAGGGAAAATAAGTAAAAAATGGTTACTATATTAAACCACTAAGTAATGGGGGATTTAAATGGCTAAAGTAATATTTAATGAAGACCGCTGTAAAGGATGTAAGTTATGTACAACGGTATGTCCAAAAAATATTGTTATAATGTTGGAAGATAAGATAAACCAGAAAGGATTTCATCCTGCCGGTGTGTCTGATATGGACAAATGTATTGGGTGCGCTTTTTGTGCAACAATTTGTCCTGATTGCGTAATTGAGGTTGAAAAATAGAATTCATTTTTATGAAATGGATAAGGTAGGGGGACAAAGTTAAATGGGTGAAAAATTATTGATGAAAGGCAATGAAGTAATTGCTGAAGCGGCTATTAGAGCAGGTTGTAAGCATTATTTCGGATATCCTATCACACCTCAGACTGAAATTGCACATTATCTGGCAAAGAAAATGCCTGAGGTTGGTGGTACTTTTGTACAAGCGGAAAGCGAAATAGCGGCCATAAATATGGTTTATGGTGCAGCAAGTGCCGGAGTTAGAGTAATGACATCTTCTTCGAGCCCTGGAATCAGTTTAAAACAGGAGGGTATTTCCTATGCCGCAGGAGCAGAGCTTCCGGCCGTTATTGTTAACATAGTACGATGTGGTCCTGGGCTTGGAGGTATTTTACCGGCGCAGTGTGATTATTTTCAAGCTGTAAAAGGCGGAGGGCACGGCGATTACAAAATGGTTGTTTTGGCACCTTCTAGTGTCCAGGAATTATATGAGCTAACTGTTGAGGCTTTTAACATTTCTGATAAATACAGACAACTAACCATGATTATGGGAGATGGCGTATTAGGACAGATGATGGAGGCAGTTGAGTTTAAAGATCAAGAGAATATAGTAAATGTTGATAAGCCTTGGGCTACTACTGGTACAGGCATGAAAAGAGAACACAATACGATCCAGTCTATATATATTCAGCCTGAAGTGCTTGAACAGCACAACAGGAAGCTACAAGACAAGTACAAGCTTATAGAAGAAAATGAAGTAAAAGTTGAATCTTATAACTGTGAGGGTGCAGATATAATTGTTACCGCTTTCGGTACTACTGCAAGAATAGTTAATAATGTAATTAAAATGGCTAAGAAGGAAGGAATAAAGGTAGGTTTGATTAGACCTATTACACTTTGGCCGTTCCCGGTAAAGGAATTTGAAAAATATGCAGAAGTTCCTAAAGCGTTTCTGTCAGTAGAATTAAATGCAGGACAGATGGTCGAGGATGTGAGGCTTTCCGTCAATGGTAAGAGACCGGTTTATTTCTACGGTAGAATGGGTGGAATGATTCCTACTCAACAGGAAATCTTAGATCAGATAAAGCAAATATTAAATAAGTAAGAAGGGGAATTAAAATGGCTACTGTTTTTAAGAGACCACATGCTTTGATTGATAAGTCAATGCACTACTGCCCGGGATGTACCCATGGTATTGTCCACAGGCTTATTGCAGAAGTTTTGGATGAATTGGATATAGAGGGTAAGACTGTAGGTGTGTCCCCTGTTGGATGTACCTATAACAATTATGAGTATTTCAATTGTGATATGGTTCAGGCAGCGCACGGAAGAGCACCGGCAGTTGCTACAGGTATCAAAAGAGCTAATCCGGACAACGTTGTTTTTGCATATCAGGGGGATGGTGACTTGGCAGCTATCGGTACTGCTGAAATAGTACATGCAGCTGCAAGGGGTGAAAAGATAACTACTATCTTTGTAAATAATGCGATCTATGGAATGACATCGGGGCAGATGGCTCCTACAACCCTTATAAATCAGGTTACTACAACATCACCTTTCGGAAGAAAGCCTGAAGTTCACGGTTTTCCGATAAAAGTTTGCGAGATGTTGTCTACTTTAGAAGGTGCGGTATTTGTTGAAAGAGTTTCTACCCATGATGTTAAGAACATTATGAATGCAAAAAAGGCTATTAAAAAGGCAATACAAGTACAAAGGGCTAATCTGGGTTTTGGAATAGTTGAAATATTGTCCTCCTGTCCGACAAACTGGGGAATGAACCCGGTAGACGCTTTAGGATGGATAAAGGATAAAATGGTACCTTTTTATCCTTTGGGTAATTTTAAAGGCAAGGATTTGGAGGTGTAATTTAATATGAAGCATCAAGACGTTATTATAGCTGGATTTGGTGGTCAGGGCATACTTTCAGCGGGAAGAATTCTTGCCTATGCAGGAATGTTGGAAAATAAAAATGTTTCCTGGCTTCCGTCCTATGGACCTGAAATGAGAGGCGGTACAGCGAACTGTAGTGTAATTATATCCGATGAAACTGTTGGTTCACCGATTATAAATGTTGCTACATCACTTATTGTTATGAATGGTCCTTCTCTTGATAAATTTGAAAAAATGGTTTCTAGTGGGGGCGTAATTATCACAGATAGTTCACTAGTTGAAAGGGTTCCTCAAAGAAAAGATGTAAATATATACAGAATACCTGCCACAAAGACTGCTCTAGATATGGGCAATGGTACTTTTGCTACTATAGTTTTATTAGGAAAGTTGATTGCAGCAACAAATATTATTTCCAAAGATTCCTTCGCAGAAGCTTTGAAAAAGACTCTTCCGGCGAAGAAGCATCATTTGATTCCCGATGAGATAAAAGCTTTGGAATATGGAATTGACTTTTAGATTTATTGAGGCATGTGAAAAGGGATACAACAATTGTTGTATCCCTTTTAGTGTATAGGGAGTAAATATCTACACTTTGTGCAGACTATTACACATTGAATAATAACTGGCCGTAAGTAGGGAAGGGCCACATTTCTTCATCTACTATTGTTTCGAGTTTATCAGATGTTAGCCTCAATTCGTTCATTTTTGTAATGATAACATCTCTGTACATTGCAGCATGATCATAAGTGCTACCAGAAAAGCAGGTAGCGTCTGAAGCAGCATTTTCAAGGGCTGCAATATTCTTTTTAAGTTGTGCTAATAGTGTTGACACTTCTTGTAGAAGTTCAGATTGTGCACTAATATCTACACTCAAACCTGTAGCCTGTATAGACGTTATTGAAGAGGAAATATTTCTAGTGAAATTAATGACAGCAGGCAATATTTGGCGTTTAGCCATTTCAAGCATTGTATGAGCTTCAATATTTATTGTCTTTATATATATTTCGAGCAAGATTTCAGATCGGGAATGCAGTTCTGTTTTGTTTAAAACTCCATGTTTTTCAAATAGTTTAACATTCTTTTCTTTAACCATCGCTTGTGTTGCATCAACTGTGTTTTTTATATTTGGAAGCCCTCTTTTTTCGGCTTCTTTTACCCAGTCTTCACAGTAATTGTTGCCATTGAAAATAATTCTTTTGTGGTTTGATACAATTTCTTTTAACAAGGCTTGTAATTCCATATCAAAGTCTGTAGCCTTTTCAAGTCGGTCAGCTATATTACATAAAGCTTCGGCAACTATTGTATTTATAATATAGTTCGGGCACGCAACCGAGTCAGAGGATGGAACCATCCTGAATTCAAACTTGTTTCCAGTAAAAGCAAAGGGAGAAGTCCTGTTTCTGTCAGTTGCATCTTTTGGTAAGGTAGGTAATGTGTTAACTCCTATTCTAAGTTCTCCGTTTTGTATTGATGATTTTGCTCCGCCTTTTTCTATTTGCTCGAGTATATCTGTAAGTTGATCTCCTAAAAAGATGGAGATGATAGCAGGAGGTGCTTCATTTGCACCGAGACGATGGTCATTGCCGGGATTTGCAGCAGAAACTCTTAGCATGTCGGCATACTCATCCACAGCCTTTATAACAGCACACAGGAATACTAGAAACTGTGCATTATCATGAGGAGTATTTCCAGGATCAAGAAGATTTTGACCGTCATTTGTGCTCATTGACCAGTTATTGTGTTTTCCGGAACCGTTAACTCCAGCAAAGGGTTTTTCGTGCAGTAGACATACGAGTCCATGCCTTAGTGCGACTTTTTTAAGTGTATCCATAATTAACTGGTTATGGTCGGTTGCGACATTTGTTGTTCCGAAGATTGGTGCTAACTCATGTTGGGCAGGTGCAACTTCATTGTGTTTTGTTTTGGAAGATACCCCTAATTTCCATAGTTCCTGATCTAGATTTTTCATGAACACTGAGATTCTCTCTTTAAGTGTTCCGTAGTAATGATCTTCTTTTTCCTGACCTTTAGGTGGTTTGGCACCGAATAAGGTTCTTCCGGTAAAGATTAGATCCTTACGTTTATCGAAAAGCTCTTTGTCAACAATAAAATATTCCTGTTCAGGTCCAACAGTTGTAATAACTTTTGTTGCTGTAGTATTTCCAAACAGTCTTAAAATACGAAGTGCTTGGTTAGAAATTACTTCCATGGATCTCAAGAGGGGTGTTTTTTTGTCTAAAATTTCTCCTGTGTATGAACAGAAAGCAGTTGGAATATATAAAGTATTGTCTTTGACAAAGGCAGGTGAAGTACAATCCCAGGCGGTATAACCTCTTGCTTCAAAGGTTGCTCTAAGGCCTCCCGATGGAAAGGATGAAGCATCAGGTTCGCCCTTAATGAGCTCTTTACCTGAAAATTCCATTACAACTTTTCCATCCTCTGTAGGTGAGATGAAGGAGTCGTGTTTTTAGGCAGTAATTCCTGTCAT
>JAEZUI010000215.1 GCA_023421115.1 Bacillota bacterium
AAAGGGCTACTTTGTCACAGCACCTTAGCACCCGAATGTTGCCATTCACGCACCTGCTGCTAGGTTACTGTTAACGGAATAACAGGTTTATTGATTAAACATTTATCTGCACGACTTCGTGTCGTACGAGCAATACTCCATGAAGTCCCGAACTTTTCTGGAGTCTACGGAATCTACCATTTCCCACTCTTCTGCCACCTAAAAGAATTAGGTTTTGAGGTTTTTGTCATTAATCCTCTAATTACTAATTCTAACAAAAATGTTGGCATAAGAAAAGTGAATAAACTTAAAGCTCAGTTGCGCATTGTGTTTCCTGGCTTTTGTAAAGTTTTTTCAGATATCACGGGTGCAACAAGCATTGCCGTAATGAAGAACTTTTCAACACCAGAGGATATCCTAAATGCTCAGCCTAATGAAGTTATTGACCTCATTGCCTTTTCTTCAAGAAAGGGTCTTAAATACGCCAAGGCCAAGTATGAGAAACTTATTACTGCTGCTAAAAACGCATTGAACTTCCGGTATAACCTCTCAACTGTATATGATGTACTTGATATGTACATTCACTTTGTTGAGGAATTCGACAAGAAGATTGATCTTGTACTGGCTAAAATTAAAGCTTTTGTGGATAAAAACAAATCAGAGAGCTTTGTTCAGCAAATAGAATACATTGATTCAATAAACGGTGTAGGTTTTCTATCAGCAGTAACCCTCATGTGCGAAATAGGCGATTTCACGGCATTTTCAAAACCCAAACAGCTTTTTGCATACTTTGGCGTTGATCCTTCTGTTAATGAATCTGGTAAGTTTAAAGGCACTGAAAACAAAATGTCAAAGCGAGGCACAAGAATCGGACTACGTGTACTTTATACCATTGCCCTTGCATCCGTAAGGGTAAAGAGAAACGGTGTAGCCATCAATCCTGTACTTCATGAGTACTACCATAAAAAGAAGGAATCAAAACCCAAGAAAGTTGCTCTTGGAGCTATTATGCACAAGGTCTCCAACATAATTTTTGCTGAATTAAGGGATTCCAAGACTTATGAGCTGAAAACCCCTGAAGAGCAACGTAAACAATACTTAAACACTAAAAAAGTAGCCTAAAAGCCTTAACTACTGGAAATTAAGTTTAATCGCTATAAAATTGTCAATGTTCGGCTGTCTTTTGGGCTTGTTTGCTGCACCCAATTTTATTTAGTCAAAAACTTAAAATTTTTATAAAAAACTATTGACTTTAACTAGCTGGTCTTATCATTTGTAGAATCTAAGTAAAATTATATCATTACACAAATTGAGTTGCAACTATAATTTTAAAATAGTTGCAACTTTTTATTGTAGTTGTACACAAAAACATTTGGTGAACTGAGTTCACCAAATGTTGAATTATTTATGTCACGAATAACCTAAATCAAAGTTTTATTGAATATAATTCTGCAGAAATAAACATCAAACTTATAGACTTAGTGAAAAGAGCCGAAACAGAAATTAAATATTGAGAAGATGTAATAGAACATTGCTCTAATTTAACCAAATAACTATAAATCCCATAGCTCTATTTGATCACATTCCTCTAATTCATCCTCATAACACAAGCGATGTAATTCTGTTGAACCCCTCTTAAATTTAATTGTATAAGCGTTTTTACCATATCTATAATTCTCATAGCAAAATTCAATTTGACTTTCATATTTTTTAAACATGACTTTTTGTTTAGGCTTATACTTCATAAGTTTTCTCCATAATTTATTAATAGAGCTTAATATTATTTTATATCTATAGAATAAATGATTCAATAAAACTTTTATTTGATATATTAATCTTCTATTTGTCACTATGCAGATCAAGTATGAGCATACTATTTACAAAAAATTTGTTAGAATATTGTTACGTTTTTAAATATGTATATGTATTAATAAGTAGATATGTAATAATAGCAATTTTTGAATTTGATCTTTGAAAAATTTACACATGTAATATAATATTAAGTGTGCTGGGGCTAATATTATAAGAGATATAGTAGTGTTATTTTACATAATAAGTAATGCATTGTACCAAATAAATAACCAATTTAAAGTACAAAATTTGATTATTTTCATTTTTGCACGCCCCAGTAATTAGGACCCCATAATAGTAAAATCCACAGGTTACCCTGTAAACTTAGCTCTCAAATTGTTATTAACATCAAAAAGGAGGATGTATAGTAATTGGATAATGACAACATATTGGTAGCAAATACCCTTAATGGTAATATTGATTCGTTTTCAATACTAGTATCTAGATATGAAAAACAATTATTTAACTTTTTACTTCGCCTGACTTCATCTAAAGAGGACTCTGAAGAAATTATGCAAGATGTTTTTTTGAGAGTTTACAATTATTTATATAAGTATGACAACAAGTGGAAGTTTTGTAGTTGGCTGTATAGTATAGCAATTAATTCGTTTAAAGACTTTTACAAAAAGAAAAAGCAAAGAAATACTGAATATTATGACCATATTCCGGACTATTTAGTAAATTCATTTACTTCCATAGAAGAAACTTATGAAACTAAAGAACTTTACTATGAAGTTGTTAAGTTAATTAATGGATTAAAAAAAGATCATAGAACAGCCCTTATTCTAAAACATATTCAAGGCTTTTCATATACTGAAATAGCAAAAATAATGGGAATATCTCAAGTTAATGCACGGATGAAGGTACTTAGAGCAAGACAAACCATTAATGATGGACTATTAAAATTTAAAAAGAGGTGTTAAAAATGAGTTGTAAATATGATTTAGAGGATATAATTAAGTACTTTGAGGGCAATTTTTCAAAAGAAAAATTTGATGAAATATCAGCACATTTAGAAAAATGTAAGAGATGTAGTGTAATGTATAGTTCCCTTACTTTAACTAAGCAATTTTGTGATGTTGATGTTGAATATAAAGGTAATGTTTTAAGTTCAATTGAAGAATTAATAGATAAAAACAGATACCTATATAAAAATCCATTACGCTTCTTAGATAAATTACTATTTAATAACATATATATTTTAAAAGTCTCAATGTCTATAGCGATTGTCTCTATTTGCTTAGTCTTCACCATTCAGAATTGGAAGGTTCATTTAAATTCTGATAAATACATGAGTAAAAATATGGCCCAAATCCCAGAAGAACAAAACGTTTCTATTGAACCCACTGCAAGTTCATTAAATAACAATGATACTTATATAAAAAAAGGTCAGTTTGCCCAATCTCCTAATGGTGAAATGACTGCCGAAGTTATAAGAGAAAAAGACCTGTTTTTTGATTCTATTCTAATAACAGATAAAAATGAAGAAAACTTTAAAATAGTTTTAGAGAATATAATGTATACTAGCATTGAGAGTTTCTCTTGGATTGATAATAATCGTATTGGTTTGTGTGGAGAAATTAATCCATCTGTCAAAGTATATGTTGTAATTGATACAAACAGTAAGTCAATCGTTGGAAAATATGATGGAATAGGCTTTGTATGGAACAAAGATAAAAATAAGCTATATTATATAATGACAGGTTTTGAAGTAATTGATAAGATAGTTGATAACGATGGAAACACTTATTATGAAGCAGAAAGTGGAACATCTATTATTGGAACAATTGCAATTACAGAAGATGAAGAAAAATTTGCTTTCTTCGTTAATGAAAATTCTCAAAACAAACGAAAGCTTATTATCGCAAAAATGGGATTAGATAAAAAATTAAAAAAGGAACTTGAGATTGACGCACAATTCGGAGACATTAAATTTAATGGAAACAATTCTTTATCTGTTACTGGTATAGATGGATCTATCACTAATTATGACCTCGAATAGTTCTATCAAATAATAATTTCGTATCTATAATTATTTTGTATAAAATTTTAAAAAAATTTGATTATATAGGGCTGTTGCATTACCGATTAATACTCGTAATGTAATGCCCTTTATATGGGTTAGCTTGGATTTTATCCTACATATTCGTTACTTCATTTATATTCTCCAAGAAATCTTGGTTCACTGCTCTGGTCCCGATCACAGGTAATCTTTGAATAGATCTTAGAAATATTTGTGTATGCTAATATAAAAGTGACCCCTTTAGGGGGGAAACGCTAGCGAAAAAATGACCCCTTTCAACAAAAAAATCCTGTAAAATCATAATGTATGTATGATTTACAGGAGGTTGGAAGGCGTGATAATAGGAGTGGATATTTATCAAAAAATAAGATATATGTATCAAGTTCAAAAGAAAGGAAAGAAAACTATTGCACGTGAATTGGGCATTTCAAGGAATACTGTGAAAAAATATTGTGAAGGTTCTCATGTGCCATGGATTAGAAAAGAATATAACAGAGATGCTTCTGTAATTACCGATGATGTATTAGATTTTATTAAGCAATGTTTAGAGGAGGATGATAAGGAAGGTCTCAAAAAACAAACCCATACAGCAAAAAGAATATATACGAGATTAGTTGAAGAAAAGGGATTTACCGGAGGAGAATCTACAATAAGGCTTGCTGTACAAAATATGAAGAACAATATTTCAAAAGCTTTTGTTCCACTTGCATTTGACCCAGGTGAAGCAGCCCAATTAGACTGGGGTGAAAGTTATGTATACATAAACGGAATTCGTAAAAAGATATATGTATTTTGCATGCGCCTGTGCTATAGCTGTGATATTTTTGTAATGGCATTTTATAGGCAGAATGAAGAATCCTTTCTTGAAGGTCATATAAAAGCTTTTGAGTTTTTTAAAGGAGTACCTAAAAGACTGATTTTTGATAATGCAAAAGTAGCAGTGAAAGAAGGGTTTGGTAAATATGCAAAACCACAAGAACAATATTATGCTCTAAGTGCCCATTATGCTTTTGAGATGAACTTCTGTAATCCTGGAAAAGGTAATGAAAAAGGCTTAATAGAAAATCTTGTAGGTTGGTCGAGAAGAAATATGCTTGTTCCCGTACCAAAAGTTAATACAATAGACGAATTGAATCAGATACTTTACGAATCATGTCTTAAATATCGTGCTCATCAAATCAAAGGCCATACCATGACGGTAGGTGAAATGTATGAATATAGAAAAATCAATATTAATGCCACTTCCACCATATACTTATGACCCGGCAAAAAGTGTTACACCTAGGGTCAACGAGTATTCACTGATTCGATTTGACAGAAATTCATATTCTGTACCTGTAAAATATGTTGGGAAAGAAGTAAGCGTGAAGGGCTATGGGAACAAAGTTAAAGCATATTATAAGGGCGAAGAGATTGCGACTCACACAAGAAGCAATGAGAGAAACGGAATATTCACTCTGGTAGAGCATTATATAGATCTTTTAGAAAGGAAACCCAGAGCAGTGTTTAATGCCCGCCCTATTAAAGATAATATAGAAAGGGAAATACTTAAGTGGGGAATGCAATTTCCTGGAGGTGCTCAAGACATTGTAAAGTTACTAAGATTAAGCGTTGATTATGGTATTAAAAAACTTTTACATGTCAGAGAACAGATGAGCCAAGCATAACTCCAACAATTGATATTTTATTAGGTTATCTTATTCCGGAAAACAATATTGAGCCCATCATTTCAGTTGAAGATTCTGTAAAGGTACATGAAGTCAATTTAGAAGAATATAATTTGCAGATAGGAGTGATGTGATGAGTGACATTTGTCCGGTATTAGAAAGTATTCGTTTGTACGCTAAACAACTGCGTATTCCTTCATTCACCAAATACAATGATATTGTAAGGCATGCGGCTGGAGGAATGGGATATGAGGAATTTTTGCTTGAACTAATGAAAAAAGAACTTGAAACTCGGCGGGAAAACCAGCAAAAGCGAAGAACAAGAGCTGCAGGCTTCCCTTTTCTAAAGACATTGGATGAATTTGATTATAGTCGTCTCGAGCATGTTAAAGAAGCTTTTGTATGGGAATTGGCAACATGTGATTACATACAAAAAAACCAGAACGTCATAATGATTGGGAATCCGGGGAGTGGAAAAACACATTTGAGTATAGGCCTTGGTCTTAAAGCAATAAAAGAAGGTTTCAATGTCAAATTTTATACAGCAGCTACCCTTGCAACCTCCTTGGTAGAAGCTAAAGAATTTAAGACATTAGGAAAGATTGAACGGCAAATTCATAAAGCTGACTTGCTTATTCTTGATGAGCTTTCGTATCTGAGTTTTAACAGGCATCAGTCGGAACTACTATTCAAAGTTATATCAGATCACTCTGAAAAGGCAAGTGTTATAGTTACAACAAATTTACCATTTTCTAAGTGGACGGAAATGTTTGAAATTAAACAATGATTGCTGCATTAGTTGACAGACTTACGTTTCGTTCACATGTGCTAAATGAATGGAGAATCTTTTAGAAAAAGCTATACAACAAAAGTTCCAGCCAGTTCCCGTAACCGCCCTTGACAGAACATTACGCAAATGCAGTTACAGAGATACCGAGGGCGAAGGGAACGGATATAGCTGAATAAAGTTGCCCTCGGAAACAGCAGTGTAGCATTTGCTTCATTAACCTGTCAAGGGTACGCTTCGCCGGTTACTACTTCCTCGCGCTATGCTAAACAGATATAGCATAAAACAATTCATTAATATCAAGCTTTTATGTTATGAATAATTGTTATGAGATTAGAACCTTGATGAGAATTTTATCCACAATATGTAATCTAGGGGGTCAAATTTTCATTAGCACAAAGGGGTCAAAAATTAATTAGCGAAGGGGTCAAATTTTTGTTGACAAACGCAAAATATTCATGTTTTCTCGGTAATTATTGTCTTGAAACCTTATTAGCCATGTGGTTTTGTAAATTCCCATAAATAAAGACTATCAGTAAATTTATATAATTGCTTCCTTGGTTTCCTATTGATTATTATAAACTTATAGGAAGTTACTATGTTTTTGCACGCAACTTCCTATAAATTCATCCAGAAACAATTTATGTTGATTTCTAAGTGTTAATCTTCAATCCTTAAAGACTTATCTTTATTAAACTTTATTTTACCAAATGATGGTCTACTCTCTGATTTTATTTTAAGCTTTTTTCCTTTTTCTTTTTTAGCAACCAGCAGTTTTCTTTCATTAGAATTATTATCATGAACAAAGAATGCAAAGTCTTCTTCATCTTCTGAAAATGCAATTACATCAGTCATAGACTTACCATCTTCTGTTTCATAGTAAACATCACCATTATCATCAACAAGCTTATCACTTACACGCTGTTCACTAAAATATGGACTTGTTATTACATAATATAGCTTGTCCTTATTTTCATTCCATGTAAAACCTACTCCATCATACCTATCAATAATCTCTCCCTTGCTTGCGTCTATAACAACATACACTTGAAGAGATGGATTGACATTTCCACATAAAGCAATACGTGTGTCATCAACCCAAGAAAAACTTTCAATACTAGTATACAATATATTCTCTAGAACTACTTTAAGAGGTTCTTTATTTTTATCTGTTATGATAATAGAATCAACAAACATATCCTTTTCTCTTATAATTTCAGCACTTATTTCACCATTAGGAGATGTTATTGTTCTATTAAATAAAGGTACATCAATTGGTAATTCTACATCCTCAACAAGGCTTTGATTATAAACATCATTTATTATAGATTCATTCTCAATATTTACCGCATATACACTACCTGTAAGTAATACTAATATGGTACTGCTAATAATAATAAACTTTTTCTTGTTATTAAATCTTTTTATCATAATTAATCCTCCTTTTTTATCATAATAGGAACTTTTTTAATCATCCTTATAAGCATATCACCATAAGTTATTGCCATAATAGTAAACACTTTTATATGTTGCACTCCAAGAAGGATCAGTTGATGGTTTTCCTGTTCCATAGAAAACATCTATTTTACGTCCAGTTATTGCACCGCCTCCATCTTCTGCTTGTCTATCTCCAACAGATGATATATTCACTTTTGCTTTATATGCAGTTAATCTTGGAATATAGTATGGATCAACTGCAATAGTTCTTCCAATTGTTGGGCTCGTTCCAGTAGCTGTACTCGGGTAAGAAACTATAGAAAAATTTCCTGTCGATGCATTATATTGCATATATTCTCCGAAGTGACTATATCCTGATCCCTGAACCTTAACATCATTCAAAAAAGCAGATTTAAATTTTTTTGTTGAAGAAATACCAGAAGCAGTAGTATTATAGTCACCAGTATATTGATCTTCTCTTGCAATGACATAATATGTGATTCTAAAAGTAGAAGCATAATCTGACGCAACATTAAAATTAATAGTAGAAGTTTTTGAACCTGTGAAATTTGTACCTCCTATTGTAGCTGTACACGAAAAACTTGAAACAGTACCTCTTACATCGTATGTAGTGCTTACAGTAGCAGTATAACTTGTACCAGGGCCATTCCATGATGGGTTCAATGTGAATGTTCCAGTTCCATGTCGGACAACAGTACTTGTGTTTGGATTGTTAAAAGTTAAGGTAGCTCCTGAAAAATTTACGCTAGTAGCTACTGTAGCACGTACAGTAACTCTGTATGTGGGTTTTGCATCTTTTACAACACCAGTTGATAATAATGTAGTTGAATCGGGAATAACTTGACTAACATAAGTTAGTTGTATTGGTAAAGTAGTTGCTGCATGTGTTTGTAAAGAATTTAAATTTAGAACTATACAAAGAGTAATAGCAATTGCTGAAAAAACAGAAATAAATCTTTTCATTTAAAATTACCTCCTTTTAATAAGAATTGGATTTGTTATTACAAAATTGCAAAACAACTTAATCTTATAACTTTGCGGCTTAGTAATTCCCTCTACCTCCTTGTTCTATTGATATTTATTAGATCAGTGACCTGAGTCACTGTTCGACCCACTAAAAATTCCTCATAATGTTTTAATTACTTAATATTTAGTTTTAGAATTTAAATTAATTCTTTCTGACTTTTTTCTACTAAGTCTTGCAATTTTTTATATAATATTAATAAGAAGGGCGTTCTTTTGTATTACCTTATTATTGATAATTTGTATTAATAAGTATTTTTATAGCTATTTTACTATATAGTTCCAATTATTGCAAAACATTATTTGCATTAAAATGTAAACTTATGTATGTTATGGAATTTGCCTTTCGCGTTTGGGGTACTTGTAACAAAATATGAAAACGTATCGATGCCGAGGACGTGGTGCAGGAGGTATTTTTGCGTGCCTACAAAAAAGGCTACAGAATTTGGATCAGAGGAGCATGAGAAGGCATGGTAACTGTAAACCTCTGCAACAGCCTTTTGAGATCCCTTTGGCGAAAACGCACGGAACAACTTCTCGATTCTTACCTACTAATGAGCCGAAACAGCATAAATTGTTGGAGCAAATATTAATATTACCTCCCAAATATCGTACTGTCATACATTTATCCTATTACTAAAATTATTCCAGAATGAATAATTGTCTGATTACTGTCTAATTACATAATACTACCCTCTTTCAAAAACGGTATATTGCGGGTTTGAGGGACAAAAGTAGGTATTTTTATGTAATTTTTTTGTTACAGAAAAATACCTACTTTATAGTTTTGTTACATAAGAATTCCTACTTTCCAGGAGATTCAATAACTTCTATACGGCGAGGATTTTTCCCCTTATAAAATAGTGATAATTTAGTATATTCCACTCCATATGGAATATATGGAGACCCGAAGCCTCCGCCATATGGAGTGCTAAAAAATGGACGCCGTCTTCTGCCGATTAGATCCCTTATAAGAAGAGCATCTATGATGCCTCTCAAGAGTCCTCTGCTACCAAATCCAAATTGCCGTTCCTCATGATCGCCATATTCCTGTTTGATAATAATGGACTCTACTACTTCTTTAGTTGAAATATGCATTTGACCATATTTCATATTCATATCATCACATCTTTGAACTAGGGGGGTACTAACAGCATCTGTGTCATTATCTTAACTATTTAGAAAGAGTCCTTGACAATAAAGGTTTTCAACGTTGTTTATATGTAAACAACGTTGAAAATTATACCTAATCTATTAATCTATTTACATTTGATGACCTTAAAATGCTGATATTTACTTGATGGCTTTTCATTCGTTTGCATAAGAATGCGAATTAATTATCGTCTTT
>JAEZUI010000232.1 GCA_023421115.1 Bacillota bacterium
CAGTAATGGTAATGGCTTTGACATTAGGAGTTATATCACAAAGTGTTTTTGCAGCATCAAAGTTGGAAACGAAAAGAGAAGGGTTTGATGAGTTTAGCGGTAAAGAGTCAGAAATTAGCAGCGCTTCAATTAAATCAACCGGCAATGATTGGGTGGTTTTGGGAATTGAAGGCTTTTCAAAGGGTGCAGTTGATTATACCTCAATTGCATTAGATAATAACAATACCCCTTATGTTGCATATGTTGATAATGGAACTGGTAAGAAGGTGACAGTTAAGAAGTTCACTGAGGGTGCTTGGAAAACTGTTGGTAATGAGGGTTTTTCAGCGAAAAAGGCTAAGGATGTGTCTATAGTTTTTGATAAAAGCAATAATCCATACGTTGCCTATATTGAGGAGCCAGGCGACAAGATTGTTGTAAATAATCTTGTAAATAACAAATGGAAAGCAGTTGGTGGTTATGTAGGTTTTGGTGAGGATATATCAATAGCTATAGATAGTAAAGGTACACCTTATGTTGCATATACATACTCTGCAAAAAACTTATTATTTGGAATAAAGAACTTAAATGGTTTGGTAGTAAGTAAATATGAAAAAGGGAAATGGAAAACGGAGTTTAATGTAGGGGGAGTACAAAAACATAAACGTTACAGTGACCCTTCGGTTGCTTTTGATGCTTTAGATAATCCGTATATTGCTTTTAACAATGATGGAATAACAGTTATGAAATTATCAGGTTCTAAGTGGAAAAACTGTAACTTGCCACCTTGCAATAAAAAAGGAAAAATAAAGCATTTATCATTGGCGATAGATGATAAAAATACTCCTATTGCTGCATTTATAGGAGGTAATGGCAAGGCAACAGTAAGTAAGTTTACAAAGGATGAATGTTGGGAAATTTCCAAAGGTAAGGCTGAGCACACTTCAATTGCTTTAGATGGAAACGGTACACCTTATGTGACGTTTGTGGATAGTAAAAATGGTGGAAAAGCAGTAGTTAAAAAATATGAAGGCGGTAAGTGGTATACCGTTGGAAAAGAAGGGTTTTCAAAGAAAGGAGCAAAATTTACATCCATTGTAGCAGATAGCAAGGGTAACCTTTATGTTGTTTATCAGGATGCTGCTAATAAAAAGAAGGCTACAGTATGTACATATGCAGAAGAAATCAAAGAAATCCGGGTGTCCTTCAATTCAGACGGAGGTACTTTAATAGACGATCAGTATGTAGCATATAATGGTAAAGTGCAAAAGCCCGAAGATCCTATTAAAGTTGGATACATTTTTGAAAATTGGTATACAGATAGCACGTTTGCAAAAGTTTTTGATTTCGAAACACCAGTAACAAGCGATATTACCATTTATGCAAAATATACAAAGCAGGAAACCGCTGATTTGACAATAAAATATGAGGGCAAAGGAACTGTGTCCGATTGGACATATGGTGAAACAAAGAGTTTTGCATTAGGTACCGACATTACATTGACAGCATTTGCTGATGAGAATTCAGTGTTTATGTATTGGAAAAACAGTGTGAACCGTGTGGTTTCAACAGAAACTAAGTATACTTTTGAAATAGGTTATAATGAGACCTTAACAGCGTACTTCTTTGAAAAGAGCAATCGTCTTGTAACTTTCAAAGATGGAAAAGGCGAAATAATCAAAACAGTGAATTTAAAAGAGGGAGAAGAGATTGTTTTCCCTGAGTCTCCAGCGATGTTTGGATATAAGTTCATTGGTTGGGATAAAAGTGCTGAAGAAATTAAACAAGCTCAAGAAGATATAGTTGTGACAGCTTTATATGAAAAGGTTGCTCAAACTGTTACAGTAGCTGTTTATGGCGGTAGTGGTTCGGGAGAGTATAACATAAAGGATTATACTACAATTGTGGCAAATGAACCTGAAGCTGGACAAAAGTTTGCATACTGGGAAGATCAACTAGGGAATATTCTTTCCTACAATACGAATTATGGATTCTATGCTCTGAGGGATATAAAGCTTACAGCAGTTTATGTTCCTGAATCCGAGGACATAAATAAACAGGCAAGAATAGCTATAACAAGTATTACAAAAACTGATGACAAAATATCTTTTGTTGCTGAAAGAGTTGTTCCTGAAGGAAATACAGTGGTTTTACACGGAATAATAGTGACAAATAATTCCTTGATAGGGTCTTCAGAAACTGACTTTGTAATAGGCAAACAGGATGTGCTTAAGGCAGATGCTACTACGAAAGGTTTAGTTGGAATTTTTGTACTTAACAAATCTGCAAATTTCGATGAAACTTGGTTTGCAAGAGGTTTTGTAATATACAAGGACAGCGAAGGAAATGTCTTTACTATATATAGTCCGATAGTAGAAGAAACTATGGATTAACAGGGGGTGAAGAAATGAAAAAACCATACTTAGCACCGGAGATTGAAATTCAACAATTTGAGGTGGAAGACATTATAGCATTAAGTAGTGAACCAGGAGATTTTGATGAATTTGGTATGTAGTTCCTTGAAAAAGTGAACCTTGACATCTGTTTTTGGAATTACAAAGTGAATTTTCTTATACTTAAAAATCAAGAGAGCTATAATGCTCTCTTGATTTTAGTGTATATTACACCTTTAAGTTATATAAATGTCTACCGCAATAACACTCATAAATTAAAAAAAGGGGTTTTATGGATACATATAAAATAGCAGATTTATATCTGAATATGAAGGTAAGGGGAAAATTGTTAAAAAGGCAATCAGACCAATATCTTTCTGAAAAAAGCATATCAGCGGATATTACAATAGATATATGTGAGGATTATTTAAAAGCAAAACAAAATGAAAATGCACACTTAACCTTTGATGAGTGCGAATATATATGGACTGGAAGCGAGTTTTATCATAAACTTCTTGATTTTGACGGCTTTATGTTACACTCGTCGGCAGTAGCAATTGATAATGCAGCGTATCTTTTTTCGGCTAAGAGTGGAACAGGGAAGTCAACACATACTGCACTTTGGCAAGAATACTTTGGAAAAGATCGAGCGATAATTGTAAATGATGATAAGCCTGCTATACGTTTTAATGGAAAAGGATTTTATGTCTATGGTACTCCATGGAGTGGAAAAACGGATAAAAATTGTAATATCAAAGTTCCCTTAAGAAGTATTGTTTTTATTGAGAGATCCGATAAAAACTGGATAAAGAAAATAGACAATAAGGATGCGATTAAGATGGTTTTGGATCAGACGGTTCGGCCTAAGAAAATTGAGAAGGTGGACAAACTGTTTGGCTTGATTGATGAACTATTGAAATCGATACCTATTTATAAGCTTGGTTGCAACATAAGTGAAGAAGCGGTAAGAGTGGCATATGATAAAATAAGTTTATAAGAGAGGAGAATGCTTATGAAATTATCAAAGGAATTTGCATTGAGAGAAATTGCAGGTAATTACATTGTAATTCCTTATGGAGAAAAAGCGCTTGATTTTAATGCAATGATTACCCTTAATGAAACGGGTGCTTTTCTGTGGAAAAAGCTTGAAGAGGGAAAAAGCGAAAAGGAACTTTTAGATGCAATGCTTGAAGAATATGAGGTGGACGCTGAAACAGCAAGAGGGCATATCGAGAAATTTTGTGAAAAACTAAAAACAGCAGGTATTCTTGAACTATGAAGGTAAATAAAGTTAGTGCAACTATAGAGAGTTTGTCTCCTATTATTCTTAAAATGCTAGATGAAAAAATAGATATAATAATTACGGTTACAGGGACAAGCATGAATCCGATGTTAAGGCACAAAAGAGACAAAGTTATACTGACTGATTGTGATAAATTTAATCTTAGAAAAGGGGATATTCCCTTGTATAAACGCAGTAATGGCGACTATGTTTTGCATAGAATAGTTAAAGTTAATGAAAACAGCTATGATTTATGTGGTGACAATCAGTACATAATTGAAAGGAATGTGCCCAAAAATAATGTAATTGCAGCAGTTAAAGCTTTTGAGAGAGATGGTAAGTTGTATAGATGTAATGATGTGATGTATAGATTGTATTGGCATTTTTGGATATTTACGATACCTTTTCGGAGCCTGATGCAACAAAGTAGGCTTAGGATAAGGAGATTAAAATGACTAAGAGATTTGATTCTTTGTTATGGTTATACAGATATTCAAAGAAACATATCTGGCAAGTGTTTTCTTTGGTTTTTATCAGTGCGCTTTTAGCCTTGACCTTTATTTTACTGGCATTACTTTCTAAACAAGTTATTGATATTGCCACAGGAAAACAAAACGGAAAGCTTTTATATTATATTACCATGTTTATTGGAGTAATTGCCTTTCAAGCAGGCTTGAATATTTTGAACAGTAATATTAAAGTCAGAGCAAGCGGGAAAATTGAAATGAATATGAAGCAGGGGGTATTCGGTTCATTAGCGGCTAAGGAATTGACTGAGCTAAATAAATATCATTCCGGAGAATATATAAACAGGCTGACGAGTGATATAGGTATTATAGTGGAGGCAATAGTATCCATATTGCCTCAGGTTGTGTCGATGTCAGTCAAACTGCTTGCAGGGCTTGCTGTTATGATATTTATTGATGGATTTTATACGTTGATACTATCTGTTTGCGGAATTTGTGTATTTGCTATAAGTTGGTTGTACCGTAAAAGTTTTAAGAATTTGCATAAGGAAGTACAACAAACCGATGGAAAAACACGTTCTTTTATGCAGGAGTGTGTTGAAAATCTTATAGTTATTAAATCTTTTATTTCTGAGAAGCCCATAATGAATCGCTTGAAAGCTCTTCAGAATGATAATTACAAAGCTAAAATAAAGCGCAATACTATTAGCAATCTGGCGGGAACAGGAGTCTATGTGCTGTTTACCGGCTGCTACTATTTGACCTTGGTCTGGGGTGTTTTAAAGGTTGGAGCAGGTACTATGACCTTTGGGTCGTTAACTGCATTTTTACAAGTATTTGAGCAAGTAAAAGCACCTTTTAAAAATATTTCGGGAATTGTTCCACAGTATTTTTCTATGATAGCTTCAGTAGAGCGCCTTATGGAATTGGAAGGTTTAAAAGATGAAGTACGTACTCGGGATATTGAGGATATAGAACACCTCTATGAAAAAATGGAATTTATAAAATTTGAAAATATAAGTTTTACTTATGAGAAGGAACCGATTTTTCAAGGGGCGTCAGCTTCTGTTTATAAAGGTGAGTTGATTGCTGTAGTAGGTAGCTCTGGTGCAGGCAAAAGCACAATGATAAAGTTGATACTCGGCTTGTTGAAAGTTGATGACGGAAGGATTTATTTGAAGGTTGGAAATAACTGTTATAATATTGATGCGGGGATGAGAAGCTTGTTTTCTTATGTACCTCAGGGAAATATGATTTTGTCTGGAACTATAAGAGAAAATATAACATTTTTTTGTGAGGATATAGATGAGCAGGGGGTTATCGAGTCTGCTAAAACAGCTTGTGTAATGGATTTTGTTTCTGAGCTACCGAAAGGGCTTGATACAATAATCGGTGAGAGGGGCATAGGTCTATCAGAAGGGCAAATTCAACGTATAGCCATAGCTAGAGCACTTGCTTCGAAGGCTCCGATACTATTATTAGATGAAGCGACTTCTGCTCTTGACGGTGATACAGAAAAAAAACTTCTTAATAATTTGAGGCGTATAAAAAATAAAACCTGTATATTTATATCCCATAGAGAGGCAACAATCGCAGATTGTGATAGAGTGATAAGGGTTCAAAATAAAAAAATTGTGGGAGGATAAAATGGACGCTAACAGCCGATATTTCATAACGTTATTATCTGCATTTCTGAAGGATACAATACCCGCAAAGCCTAATTATATTGAAAGTAGAACAGAACAGAGTAGGCGGCAGGTAGATATTGACTGGCAAAAAATATATGAATTAGCAAGAATACAGTCCTTGGGCGGAGCTGTATATTTGGCTGTGCAAAAACTCGAAGAGGCTGATAAACCAGAAGCTTCAATTATCAGCAAATTTAAATCAGATTTTTTTTATGCTACCTATAGATATGAAGAACAAGAAAAAGCATACCGTGAAATTACAGGTAAATTTAATGAAGAGAAGATTAAGCACATATTTTTTAAAGGTATTGTAATACGGGAATATTATCCGGCAAAGCAGGTGAGAACCCAAGGAGATATTGATTTTCTTATATATAGAGAAGATCAGGAGAAGGTTAAGAATATCTTTGTTGACTTAGGTTATGAGTATTCATCTTCAAAATGGCATGACAAGTATAGAAAGGAGAAAATAGTATTTGAAGGTCATGATAAAATTATAAATAGTGAAATTAATTCGAAAGTTGACTATTATGAATACTTCAGTAACCCGTGGGAACATGCTGATTCCAAACACAATAGTTATACCTTTGAACTTAATATGAATTACAATTTAGTGTTTTTAATAACACACATTGCAAAGCATTTTTATAAGACTGGTGCGGGAGTAAGAATGATTTTGGATATAGCAGTTATTTTGAACAAATTTGGTGAAGTCTTGGATTTTCCGCTCATATGGAGAGAACTGGAAAAAATTAAGTTGGATATTTTCGCTAAAAATATCTTTGGTTTGTGTGAGATATGGTTTGGTGTTAAGATACCCGAAATGGATTTTGAAATGGACGAGATAACCTTTAGGGCTATGTCGGACTATATTATAGAAGGAGGAACCTTTGGTTTTTCGAACAATAATATTGCAATAGCTGCATTGAGAAAGGAGTATTCAAAAGCAAAAAAAACTAAGCATATTAAGTTTAAGGCTATCCTAAGTAAAATATTTTTGGATTTTGATTTGATGAGAGAAAAATATCCAATATTAAAAAAGCATTCCTATTTGTTAGTATTTGCATGGATACATAGAGGAATTAAATGTATTGTAAAAAAACGCAGACACACACTTCGAATAGTGAAAGGCATTTATGAAAATACGGAAGAAGGCCAAAATTCCTATGTTATGATGAAGAAAATCGGTCTTTGATGTATATAATTGTAAAGGTAGAATTTGTCGTATCAGCTTGTGTGTCTAACATCTTTTATACAAAAATACAAATTGTTAATACGAGTGGAGGGGTGTTTAGAATAAAATGATTCTTCAGCTGTGATATGTGATCTGTATAAATAAAAGTTGAAATATTATACGTTTTTTGTTAATCTATAGAATATTAAATGTGATAAATATGTATTGACATTGTAAGCCATGAAAATAATTAATCACATTAACCTCCACGCTATGCGTGGGAGAATCCAAAAATCAAACCACCCTTTGAAAGGCTGGTACAGCGTGATTTATAGGTTGATTTTGAGTCGGAATATAATTTTTTAAGAGTCAATTGGTAATAATGGGATTATAAATAATATCAAGGGTAAAAGATTTCTTACGTTTATACCTTGAGTAAGTCAAAAGGGGTAGTTAAAAAATGATTAGTAATGAATTACAAATAGTCCAACCACCAGTAATATGCTATTTGCATCATGCTTATCCTCTTACTGCAGCTCAAAATCATGAAGATTTTTTTGCATGGTTTTATAGTAACTATATTCAATTAGAATTTGATTTAAATTGTTCGTCTTTAAACTTCTTTACGCATGGGGTTTGTGGAAATTCTATCTATAGTCCAATATTAGATTATAAAATTCTAGATTTAGAGTTAATATCTTTAAGCCATATTGATATTATAGCTTTTATAGTTGACTCTATAAATATGGGGTATTATGTGACTACATATTTGGATGAATACTATATTCCAGAACGTTTTTCATATAACAAATTTCATTTTAGGCATGATGTTATGATATTTGGCTATGATTTAAATAAAAATATTTTCAAAATAATTGGCTTTAATGATAAACAACAATATTCAACATCATGTATTAGTTTTTCTGAATTTGAGAATTCTTATACTAATTGTATTGATAAAAAAAATGATGTTATATTGTTTAAAGCAAAAGATAAATTATCCTATGAACCATCATTTAGTTTTGATAAAGTAAACTTAATTAATTTATTGGAAGATTATTATTTTTCTAGAAATACATCTGAAAGATTAAGAATATTTAGTAATCCTAAAAAAGGCTTCATATATGGAATGTCGGTATATAATGAACTGATAAAATACTATAAATCGGCAATTGAAAATGATAAGAAAGAATTAGATATACGACATATGCATTTACTTTGGGAACATAAGAAATGTATGGTCTCTAGGATTGAATATCTTATTTCAAATAAGTTTATTAATAGTAATACTGTTCTAGACGGATATATTTGTCTTAGAAATACTGCATTATCTCTGAGAAATATATTGATAAAATTTCTTGTTGTAAATGATAAAAAATATATAAAAAAAATAATAACAAGTTTAGGTAAAATGCACAGTGATGAAGAACAATTGCTTTCATCTTTAATAGGGCAGTTGAAATCATGAGTAAGATTAATGTGAAATTAAAAATTATTTAATATGGCCATTTAAAAAACTACATAATATTTATAACCCAAATTCCATCAAAACTATGAAGTTGTTCATAAAATGTTGTAATGTGTTGGGATTTCTGGTAAAATAATTTGTGATATTAAGCATGGTAAAATCACTTAACGTACATAATTGTAGCTCGGCTCATTAGATTGCGATAAGGATAATAATGTAAAGAATAGAGGTAGTTTATTTTTATAATAAATGAAAGGGCGAAGCTATCACTTAGGGGGATTGAATTTTTTAAATGGGGAATTGGTTTATCTTTTATGTAAAGACGGGTAGTGAACAAACTGCTTGTAATTTATTAAATAAGTTCTTTAGTAAAGAGGATTGTGTAGCATTTATTCCACAAGTCAAAATGATTATCAAAAGATCAAAAGTTATATCGAACTATCTTAGACCAATGTTTCCGGGATATGTATTTATGGATTCAAGCCTTAATGAGAAATTATTTGCAAGCCTTGCAATAAAATATGTAAGGTATTCGGAGTGTTTATATAAACTTCTTGGAAGCGACGACATTAATTGTATGAAGTTGAGTGATGATGAAAAGAAATTTCTTTTGGGATTTTTGAATGAAGAATATGTTACAGAAGATTCGAAAGGATTTATCGTAGGGGACAAGGTATTTATATCATCGGGACCATTGCAGGGAAGAGAGAGCATGATTAAGAAGATTAACAGACATAAGAGACGTGCTGAAATTGAACTTATGTTTTTTGGTAATATAAGACGAATTAGTGTGGCTTTGGAGGTTGTCTCCAAAGTTTAATAAATTGTACTGATATTTAAAAATTAATTAATTTTAATTAAGAATATATTACACAAGTTACAAAAGTATTTATAATAGGATAAGATGACTATTATCTCAAGACCGTTGAAAAAAGTCATTAAGAGATTAATATGTGTGTAGTCTGCAATTTTTAGATAAATTAGTGTTTTCCTTTCTATTAATACATAAGGATGTCATAGCATGATAAAAATAAAAATTTACGGTATAGGTGGTCAAGGCGTAGTGACAGCATCTAAACTTATATGTTGTGCGGTATGTCTTTACGAAGATAAGTATGCTAAAATAATACCTGCATATGGGCATGAAAGAAGAGGAGCACCTGTTTTTTCAGATATCATTATAAATAATAAACCTATAATGCTTAATACTTTTATATATGAACCTGATATAGTGATGGTGTTTGATCCTTTTATTGAAAACAAAGGAGTAAATATATCAAAAGGAATACAGGAGGATACAACTTTAATTTGCAATTCACTTGAATATTCAATTTTTAGTCAGCATTCTTTCAGAAACACTTATTATATTGATGCAACTCAGTTAGCTCTTCAAAAGCTTAGGGAGGATAGGACAAATATACCGATGCTCGGTGCATTAGCAAAGACAGGGATTGTGTCTATAGAAAGTCTTATTAGTTGTATAAAGGATTCTTTTGAGCAGGAAATCAGTAAAGCATATGAAGGGTTAGTTAGGGAAGCATATGAAAAAACACAGAAAGCATAATTATTTATATGGGCCAGTGGCAACTAAATTTTATAACTCTCCAGTAGGTACATGGAAGAGTGTCAAGCCAGTTATCAACCATGAAGCATGTGCACTGTGTAAGCAATGCATGCAGTATTGTCCAACTGGTGTGATTACTAAAAACAGTAGTATTGAAAGCAAAATATATATTGATTTAGAGTATTGTAAGGGTTGTGGAATTTGTTCAAATATTTGTCCGAATAAATGTATACTAATGGTGAAAAATGAGTAGAAACAAAAAATCTAAAAAGGTTATGTTAAATGGTAATGAAGCTGCTGCTGAAGCTATGAAACTTGCAAGGGTTTCTGTTATAGCAGCATATCCTATTACACCACAAAGTCCTATTGTAGAAAAACTTTCTAGAATGGCGGATAAAAAAGAAATAATTAGCAAGTATACCTGTGTAGAGTCGGAGCATTCAGCATTATCCTATATAATTGGAGCACAGTTAACTGGAGTTAGAACAGGTACAGCTACATCTTCCGTTGGATTGGCTTTGATGCATGAGGTTATGGGTGTAGCGTCAGGTTGCAGACTTCCAATTGTAATGCCTATTGTAAATAGGGCATTGGTTTCTCCATGGAGTCTGTGGTGTGATCACCAGGATACAATGGCAGAGAGAGACTCAGGATGGATGCAATTTTATGCTGAAAATGCACAGGAAGTATTGGATTTAATACTTATGGGATACAAAATTGCTGAACATGATAAAGTAATGCTGCCCCTAATGGTATGTATGGATGGTTTTTTTGTATCTCATTCATTACAGGCAGTATGGAGTCCTCAGCAAGAAGCTGTAGATGCCTTTTTGCCTGCTTATGTACCCAAAAATCTGTTTTTGGACACAAATAATCCTATGCTGATAAACAACTTGACTCCACCGGAAGAGTTTACAGAAATGCGTTACCAACAGGAAATTGCTTTCGATAATGCTTTTGATGTTATTCCTCAGATTCAGAATGAATTCGGGAGTATTTTTGACAGGGAATATGAGATGGTAAGTTCATATAAGTGTGAGGATGCTCTGGCGGTGATTGTAAGTATGGGATCATCCTGTGGTACAGTTATGCATGTGGTGGATACTCTTAGAGATCAAGGTCTCAGGGTAGGGGCAGTTAAAATTACCTCTTTTCGGCCATTTCCGAATGAAAAACTAAAGAGTATTTTGAAAGGAATACGTTATGTAGGTGTTATAGACCGGAGTGCTGGTTTAGGAGCCGAGGTCGGTCCACTTTGCTTGGAAGTAAAGTATTCGTTGAAAGATGAAAAATGTATTGTTAAGAATTTTATCTCGGGTTTGGGAGGAAGAGATATAACGGAGAAAACTATCAGAAATATTTTCTGTGGTTTATTAAATGATCAATTTAAAGATAAAAATTGGATTGATGTACAGTTAAATGCAATGGAATTAAGAAAAAGGCTGGATGCATTTTAATCAAGGTTGTATTATAAACTAATGCAACTAGGATATGAATCGTATATAACAAGTGTTTAATATTATCTGAAATTTGCTTGATATAATTGAGGGATGTAGAATATGAAAACTGATTTGGTAGCTAATGGAGTTAGCACATGTATAGGATGTGGATTGGAAATTGCAATAAGAAGTGTCCTCGAGGTACTTGGCAAAAATACAATTATAGTAATTCCTCCCGGGTGTGCGGCACTGTTCTCGGGATATGGGAATTTAACTGCTTTAAGAATACCGGGATTTCAGGGCAATCTCGAGAATACTGCGGCTTATGCGGCGGGTATAAGAGCTGGTCTTGATATGCAGGGAAAAGTCGACACAACTGTATTAGGGTTTGCAGGAGATGGGGCTACAGTAGATATTGGACTACAGTCACTATCCGGCATGCTTGAAAGAAGGGAAAGGGTATTATATATATGTTATGATAACGAGGCATATATGAATACCGGGAGTCAAGGCAGTGGCTCAAGCCCTAGTGGCGCATATACGACAACTACCCCTGGAGGAAAATTGACTCCTAAAAAAGATATGTTAAAAATTGTTGAAGCGCATGAAATACCGTATGTAGCCTCAGCTTCAATAGGATACATAAATGATTTGAAACATAAGGTTAAAACTGCTAAGGATGTAAATGGGCCGGCATATATTCATATCCATACACCATGTCCTACTGGCTGGGGATTTGATGCTTGTATGACTGTTGAAGTAGCAAGAAAGGCAGTAGAAACCGGTTTGTGGACTCTTTATGAGGTTATCGATGGAAAAAAAATAATCAACAAGCAAAAATCTAAGGATATAGAAGTATGTGAGTACTTAAAACTTCAAAAACGCTTTAAGACATTAAGCTAGGAAGATAAAAAGCTGATAAATAAATAAAAAGGTATTAAGGTTACGGATGTGTTTATGAGACAAATTGAGATTATATCGTGCATAGCGGATAAGACATGGGTAAATGAAGTAATTGACGCCGGTGCCGACGCCCTATACTGCGGATTAATGAATAAATCATGGTTTAATACATGTATAGAGCTTACATGGGAAGAGTTGCTCGAGGTCAGTGAAGTTGTACATAGATTGGGTAAGAAGATATACTTGGCAATAAATCGCAATTTGTCAACTGAGGATGTTGATGAGGTGTCAGAGTACATAGCATTTTTTGAGAATGGAACATTCGATGGTGTCATTTTATCCGATTGGGGCTGTATAAATGCCTTGCGGAAACTGTCTACTAAAATTCATATTCATCTAAGTGCGAATACCGGGTGTGTTAATGAGTGGGATTTTAAGCTTGCTCAAGAAATGAAGGTTCAAAGAATAATCTTTTCCCCTTCTCTTGATTACGAATATATTAGTAGTGTGATAGAACGTTACAAGGGGTTTGAATGGGAAGCAATTACGTATGGCATGCAGTGCATGAATGAAGTTGGATACTGTCCATGTCACGCAAGTTTTTCAGGGGCTACCTTTGATAATGTTTGTTGTCATAGCTTTGGTCTATATAATGAAGACCAACTTATAACAGAGGAAAGGCCCTATGGAAACTCTGTTTCAAATGGGAGCAGTGCTAGGAAGCTTTATGAATTAGGTGTTAACCACTTTAAATTAGAAGGTAGGTCAAAGGGTTTAAAGCATATTGAAAAAGGTACAAGAATACTCAGGAATATAGCGGATAATATACAGGAATAGGGGATTTTTATGTTGCAGAAAAAAGGTTTGCATATACATCAACTCACTGATTTTAACATACAAAATATCTCGGGGTATAATATCGTTGTTTTAGGAGGCGTATTTTGCCCAATATTAAGAGTAGATAATAACATGAAGTGGATTGCTCAGATTTGTGAAAAAATAAAAGGTGAGAATAAGCTGGTTAGAATATATATTCAACAACCTTTTTATTTACTGGAAAACAGTGGTCCGTTTTCGGATTTTATTAATAACACTCGAAATATGGAGTTGATTGACGGGGTATTGGTGAATAGCCCAGGTGCAGTCAGACACTTTAGTGAAGATACAGAAATAATAGTTAGCAGGTTTACCGTTGGAAAAAGGAAAAGGGTAAACAGATATTTTTACGATTTATTGTCAGGCTTTAATGTCATTGCCGTGGAGTGTTTTGCGGGTGATTCAGAGTTGATTGAGGATGTAAGAGAGCACAGCAATCTGCCATTGTGGATTCGGGAAGGTGAAGGACGTTTGTATTCGTTTTCTTCAAAGTGTATATTGGAAAAGTATTTAGGATATTGTACAAATAAGCCAGATAAGTGTGCATCAGGTGCATATTTCATTAAAAGCTCAAAGCATAATGCTAGGTTTGTTCTTTCTGGTCATTCCACATATACAGGCACTTCTACACCTGTCCACGATTATCTTGTGGGCTGTGATTCTATAATATATAATGCGGGTGGGTTTGAAATATGAATGATTATAAAGATTTATCTATCTACTGGAATCCCTATATGGAAACTCTTGATATATCAAGGAGAAGAGATTTGCAGTATAAGAGATTTAAGGACATTTTTACATTCGCTTACAATAATTCGTTAGCATACAGAAAATTATACGATGAATATGGCGTAAATCCTGATACAATAACATGCTTTGAGGATATAAAAAAAGTACCTATTATTGATAAAAAGTTCATAGATGAAAATAAGGCTGATTCATTTTACGGAAATTTGACTGCTGTTCCTGAAGACCAGGTGGTGTTTTATCATCAAACAAGCGGTACTACTCATTATCCATTAAGGCAACCTGATACATTAGAGGATTGGTACTGGTGGGCTGAATGTTGGGCTTCAGTGCTTTGGGCTCAGGGTGTTAGAG
>JAEZUI010000237.1 GCA_023421115.1 Bacillota bacterium
TAAGGGCGATGCTTTCAGTAAGGTTGCCTGAATACATGTTGCCATCCTATTATGTGGAGTTAGATGTAATGCCTTTAAACCAAAATGGGAAGGTAGATAAAAGAGCTCTTCCAAAACCGGAAGGTGAAATCCAAAAGGGAAGACTATATGTTGAGCCGTCAGATGAAACAGAAGAAGAACTGGTAGATATATGGCAGGAAGTGTTGGGTATTGAAAGGATTGGAGTTGAAGATGATTTCTTTGAACTTGGAGGGCATTCACTGAAGGCAACAATTCTTAGGTCAAAAATAGAAAAGCATTTTTGTGTTGATATATCATTGATGGAAATTTTTACAAATCACACAATAAAAGAGCTTTCAATGAGGATAAAGAGTTTGGAAAAAGGAATATACTCGTCGATAAAATGTGTAGAAGAAAGAGAGTATTATCCTGTGTCTTCAGCACAAAAGCGAATGTACGTGATGGAACAGTTAGGAGCAGATACAAGCTATAATATACCCGGCATAATAAATATTGAGGGAGAAATTGTAAGAGAAAAGTTTGAGGATGCATTTAGAAATCTTATTGCAAGGCATGAAGCATTAAGGACGTCTTTTGTTGTGATAGATGGTGAAATTAAGCAAAAGATTCATAAGGAAATAGGAATGGAAATAGAATACACTGATTGTGTGGACGGAAATATAGAGGAGTATATAAAAAATAGTATACGTCCTTTTGATCTGAGTAAGGCGCCTTTAATGCGAGTTAATCTAATAAAGTTAAATAAATGTCAGCATATATTGATTTATGATATGCATCACATTGTATCCGATGGAGTGTCGCTAGCTATAATGGCTCAGGAATTTGTAAAGCTTTACGAAGGTAAGAAGACTGAGTTATTAAGGTTGCAATACAAGGATTATGCTGTATGGCAAAATGAAATTAGGAATACAGATGTGATTAAAAAACAAGAGAAATACTGGATAGAACAGTTTTCTACACAGTTACCTGTTTTAAATTTTCCAACTGACTACAATAGACCGTCGGTACAAAGCTTTGAAGGAGATACAATCAAGTATGAAATAGATGAATATATGACTTCTAAATTAAAAGAGTTTAGTCGTAAAACAGACTCTACCCTTTATATGATTCTATTTGCTGCATTCAATACATTACTCTATAAGTATACAGGACAGACAGACATTGTTATTGGAACGCCAATTGCCGGAAGAAATCATTCGGATTTGCAAGGGATTATTGGAATGTTTGTAAATACTCTGGCTATGAGGAACTATCCTGATGGAGCAAAGAGTTTCAGAGAATTCTTAGCAGATGTTAGGAATAACACTATAAACGCATTTGAAAATCAGAATTTTCAATTTGAGGAACTTGTGGATAAATTGGATTTAAAGAGGGATATGAGTAGGAACCCTGTTTTTGACGTTATGTTTGCCCTGCAAAATATGTCGGGCGATGAAATTGAAAGCTTTGGTGAACTGAAAATTAAACCGGTTGAGTTTGAAACTGATATTTCAAAATTTGATATTAGTTTGGATGCAAATGAAGTGGGGGGGAAAATTGAATTTTTATTGCAATATTGTACAAGGCTATTTAAAAAAGAAACCATGCAAAGATTTATATTGCACTATAAAATTGTTTTAGAGAATATAATTTGCAATCCGGATATATTGATTTCTCAAATTGATATTCTTTCTAGCGATGAGAGGGGAATACTAACTGCTACGAACAATACCTATATGGGGTATTCTGTTGAAAAGACGGTGCATCAATTATTTGAGAAACAGGCACAAAGGACACCGGAGCAAATTGTGCTTATTTCAGGGAACAATAAAATAACTTATGAGGAACTTGATATAAGATCGGATAAATTAGCATGTTTACTTATTGAAAAGGGAGTTAAGGCAGAAAGTATTGTTGGTGTTATGATAGACAGATCCATTGAAATGATAGTTTCGCTTTTAGCCGTATTAAAGGCAGGCGGTGCTTACCTTCCAATTGCTTGTGACTATCCTTCCGAGAGAATACAATATATGCTTGAGGACAGCTGTTGTTCTTTGCTTTTAACTAACCGTAATTTGTCAAGGGATATAAATCTGAATGGAAATATACTTTATGTAGAAGACATAGATTTTGAAAGTATAATTCATAGGAAGAATAATGTTAGGACAAAACTCTCAGATGCTGCATATATAATATATACATCGGGTTCTACCGGAAAACCTAAAGGAGTGGTTGTTGAACATGGGAATTTGTTGTTTTATGTTAGCGCATTCCTAAAGGAGTTTGATATAGATGAGACTGCTGTTGTACTTCAACAGGCGTCATTCTGTTTTGATGCTTTTGTAGAAGAAGTATATCCGGCAATTATAAGAGGAGGAAAGCTAGTTATACCAGCAAAGCACGAGATTATTGATATAAAACACTTGGTAGAAGTTATAGAAAAGAACAAAGTAAATATTATTAGCTGTTCTCCGCTATTGCTAAGGGAATTAAACAATATGAAAATGCCTGAAAGCATGGTCACATATATAAGTGGCGGAGATATTTTAAAGCATGAGTATATAACTAATCTTGTGAAAAATGCGCAGGTATACAATACATACGGACCTACAGAAGCTACGGTATGTGCTACATATTATAAGTATACTGACGAAGAGCAATGTAATATACCAATTGGTAAGCCTATATCCAATGCAAGAGTTTATATATTTGACAAGGATCAAAGGCTATGTCCTGTAGGAGTAGCAGGAGAAATATATATTGCTGGTCAAGGGGTAACAAGAGGTTATCTGAATATGGAACAGTTAACTAAAGAAAAATTTGTTACCGGTCAAGTTGATAATAGTGCAAATGTATGCGAGAGGATGTATAAGACTGGAGATCTTGGAAGATGGCTTCCCGACGGTAATATTGAATTTCTTGGCAGGATAGATCAACAAGTAAAGATAAGAGGTTACAGAATAGAACTTGGCGAGATAGAAAGTAGGTTAACCCAAATTAAAGGAGTGGATCAAGCAGTAGTTATGCCTGTAAAGGGCGAGGTGCTGTGTGCATACATATCAGGAGAAATAGAAATTGAAGCTTCTCAAATAAGGAAATTCCTTTTTGACAAGCTTCCAGAGTATATGGTTCCGAGTTATTATATAAAACTTGAAAAAATGCCTGTTTCCTCAAATGGTAAGGTGGATAGAAAAAGTCTTCCTGAGCCTGACATGGAATTATATATACGAAATGAGTACAAAGAACCGGAAAATGAAGTAGAGGAAAAACTTGTGTCCTTATGGCAGGAAGTTTTGGAAATTGAAAAAGTAGGGACACTGGATAATTTCTTTGAATTAGGCGGACACTCATTAAAGGCTACAGTATTAGTATCAAGAATAAATAAACATTTTGATATTGAAATGCCGTTAGGAGTTATATTTACAAAGCAGACTATTAAAGAAATGGCAGAATATATTTTGACAGCGGATAAGAAAAAATTTACAGAAATAAGACCAGTAGAGCAGAAAGAGTTTTACCCGTTGTCACCGGCTCAAAAGCGTTTGTTTATAATAGATCAGGTTACTGCTAACAGTACTGCATATAATATACCCTATGCAATTGTCTTGGAAGGTAAATTGGATATAAGTAGGATGGAAAGAGCTTTTAATCAATTGATAAAAAGGCATGAATCATTAAGGACGTCTTTTGTATTTGTTGATGATGAACCTGCACAAAAGATTGTAAAGGATACAGATTTTAAAATTGACTTTTTTGAGATTAGTGAAGAAGAATTAAAAGCTTTGGCGGGAGATTATATAAAGCCTTTCAACTTGAGTAAGGCACCTCTTATGAGGGTCGCTATTGCTAGTATATCACAGGTAAAGCATGTGCTCTTTATGGAACTTCACCATATTATAGCAGATGGAATATCCATGGATATCATAATAAGTGAGCTGATAGGTTTATATGAAGGAAAAGAATTTAATGAACTAAGAATACAGTATAAGGATTTTTCTGTGTGGCAAAACGAAATGTTAAGGTCAGGAAAGATAATGGAACAAGAGGATTATTGGTTAAGGTCACTTTTAGGTGATTTACCTACACTTAATTTGCCAACAGATTTCAAAAGAACGATGGAAAAAAGTCTTAAGGGCAATACTATCACTTTTGAGTATAATAGCGATGTGACAAAATCCATTAGTGAACTATGTAAAAGGTCTGAATGCACAATGTACATGTTACTGTTATCAGCTTATAATGTTCTTCTTTCAAAGTATACGGGACAGGAAGACATTATTGTTGGTTCTCCTATTGCGGGAAGAAGACATCCTGACTTAGAAAATATAGTGGGTATGTTTGTCAATACTTTGGCATTGAGAAGCTATCCTTCGGGAAATAAAACCTTTAAAGCTTTTCTTGAGGAAGTAAAAGAAATGTCAATAAATGCTTTTGAAAATCAGGATTACCAGTTTGAAGAACTTGTAGAAAAGCTGGAAATTAAGAGAGACCTTAGCAGAAACCCTATAGTGGATACTATGTTTTCTTTTGAAAAGGCTTCAGGGAAAGAGATTAAAATAAGTGGGCTAAGTATCAGACCAATTGAAGATATTGAATATAGTATTTCAAAATTTGATTTAACACTACATGTGTATGAGGATCATGACAATCTCAGTTTTGCTTTTTCATATGATACACAACTGTTTTATAAAGAAACGATAGAGAAAATGATAGTGCATTTTGGTAATATTTTAGAGTGCATTTCCAAAGATGAATCGGTTATGCTAAAAGATATTTCTATGCTAAGTGCTGAAGAATTAAATGAAATAATTTGTGAATCAAAAATCGGAAAGATTCCATATCATGAGGATATGACACTTGCGCAATTGTTTGAAGAACAGGTAAAAAGAAAATCCGATGTTATTGCTGTAAAGTATCAGGAACAAATGTTAAGTTATAAAGAACTTAACAATTATGCAAATACAGTAGCAAATCAGTTGTTGGAGAAGGGCACTAATGCCGGAGACGTTGTGGCTATTTTAATTGATAGATCTCTTGAGATGATTATTGGCATAATGGGAGTGCTTAAAGCAGGATGTGCATACGTGCCAATAGATCCTCAGTATCCGGTTGATAGAATACTATATATGTTGGAGGATAGTAAAGCCAGCTCTTTATTGCTTGGAAAAAATTTATCTATAAACATAAAAGACATGGGCTTTAAAGGCAATATAATAAGTATTGGGTTAGAAAGTATGGAAGAAGCTCAAAAAGTAAATTATGATATTGAAACCAACAGCAGAGAACTGGCATATATTATATATACCTCCGGAACTTCAGGAAATCCGAAAGGTGTAATGATTGAGCAAAGAAGTGTAACAAATCTGGTTTATGGATTGCATGAAAAAGTATACAAGCAGTATGACAGTCAACTAAATATAGCGTTTATTTCCAATTACGTATTTGACGCATCCGTAAAGCAAATCTTCTGTTCTTTGCTTTTAGGTCACACACTTTGTATTGTACCTAACGAAATAAGGTTTGACGGTCTTGGTTTACTTAAGTTTTATCAGCAATCAAATATTGATATTTCTGACGGAACACCTATGCATCTTAGGTTGATTTTATTATCGTCACAATACGGCTATTATGGTATGCGAGTGAAACATTTTCTTATAGGAGGAGAGGAATTACCTGTAACTTTAGTGAAGGAATTCTACAGTAAATTCTCTGATGCTAACTTCAAAATAACTAATGTTTATGGACCAACGGAATGTTGTGATGTTTCAACAGTGTTTACTATTGATCCTAGCTTGCTACATAATATGGTAAAAATACCTATAGGGTCTCCTATACAAAATGTACATATCTATATATTAAGAGATAATCGACCTATCGCTAAAAACTGTTATGGAGAATTGTGTATAGCAGGAGAGGGACTTGCAAGAGGATATATTAATAGATTTGAACTGACGGAGGAAAAATTTATTAACAATCCTTTTGTTGATGGAGAAAAGATTTATAGAACAGGAGATATGGGAAGATGGCTTCCGGATGGTACAATCGAATATTGTGGAAGGTTGGATCAACAGTTAAAGATAAGAGGATACAGGATTGAACCGGGAGAAATAGAGAATCAAATAATGTCCATAGAAGGTATAAAAGAGACGGTAGTTGAAGTGTTAGAAAGGTTTGATGGAGAAAAGGCTGTTTGTGCGTATATAGTAAGTCCGAAGAGAGTATCGATAGAACATATAAAGGAAGAACTATATAAAAAGTTGCCTACATATATGGTACCGTCATATTTTGAGTATATTGAAAGCATTCCGCTGACACCTAATGGAAAGGTAGACAGGAGAGCACTTCCTAAACCGACGGGAGCATTGTATGAAAATAAGGAATATACTGACCCTGTAGATGAAACTGAGGAAAAATTAGTTGTCATGTGGCAAGATATATTAGGGCTGGAAAGAGTAAGTACAACGGATAATTTCTTTGAGCTCGGAGGGCATTCTTTAAAAGCAACAATAATGGTATCAAGAATACATAAAGAGTGTGGTGTCCAGATTCCTTTAAGGGATATATTTGCAGGGGGGACAATAAAGGAAATAGCTGGAAGGATAAGAAGTTCTGAAAAGAGTTTGTACCAAGCTATAAGACCTGTGGAAAATAGGGAGTATTACCCTTTGTCACCTGCCCAGAAGAGACTATATATAATAAGCGGGTTTGAAGACATAGGAACAGGATATAATGTACCTGTGATGATGAAGCTTTATGGAGAACTTGACACAAAACGTTTAGAGAAGGTGTTTAGACTACTTGTAGAGAGACATGAAGCTCTTAGAACAAGTTTTAAAACAGTAGATGGAGAACCGGTGCAAATTGTACATGCGGAAGCTACGCTACAGTTTGAATATATTGGTTTATGTAAAGATGAAGTAGAAAAAGCAGCCAGAGAGTTTATAAAACCATTTAAACTTGATGAGGCTCCCCTTATAAGGGTAAAACTTGTTAATAATGGCGATGGAAGCTATATATTGATGGTTGATATGCATCATATTATAACAGACGGTATTTCAAATGTAATACTTATGGATGAGTTTGTGCAGCTTTATCAGGGAAAGAAATTAAGGCCGTTGAAACTACAATACAGGGATTATTCGGTATGGCAAAAAGAGATGCTGGATACAGGGTTTATAAATAATGAAGAGAAGTATTGGCTTGAAAACTTACGAGGAGAGATACCAGTACTAAATATGCCAACAGACTATATAAGGCCAGCTATACAATCGTTTGAAGGCAATAGCATAAGCCTTAGTTTAGGAGAAGAGCTTACAAAAAGATTGAGAGTAATTGCTGAAAAAACAGGCAGTACAATGTTTATGGTCCTACTGACGGCATATAACGTATTATTACACAAATACACAGGGCAGGAGGATATTATTGTAGGAACGCCTGTGGCGGGAAGGTCTCATGCTGATCTTCACGATGTAATTGGAATGTTTGTAAATACGCTTGTATTGAGAAACTATCCAAGTGGGGAAAAGACTTTTGGCGATTTATTGACAGAAGTTAGAGAAAATGCCTTAAAAGCATATGAAAATCAGAATTACCAGTTTGAAGAGCTAATTGAAAAACTTGATATAAGAAGGGATTTAAGCAGAAATCCATTATTTGATACTATGTTTGTACTTCAGAATATTGAATCCAATAAAGAAATTAAAATTTCTGGACTCAGTATAAGCCCGTTGAGCTATGAGTCAAATATTTCAAAGGTGGATTTGAGCCTGATTGCATCAGAAACTGAAAAAGGGATAGATATTACTGTTGAATACTGTACAAAGCTTTTTAAGAAGGAAGCTATCAAAAGGTTGGCAGCACACTTTGTGAAAGTCCTTGAAGAGGCATCAAATCCAGAAAGTATTATTAGTAAAATAAGCATTTTAGAGGATGATGAGAAAAGTAAGGTTCTTAATTTCTATAACGATACGAAAATTCATTGGCAAGGTTCTTTGACGATTCACAAAATATTTGAAGAGCAGGCGAAGCTTAATTCTGACAAGCTTGCAATCATTTGTGGAGACAGGATGATTAGTTTCCGAGAGCTAAACCGCAAAGCAAACTCTCTTGCGAGAATTTTAAGGGAGAACGGTGCTAAACAAGGGACTGTTTTGGGGATAATGACCGATAATTCTCCGGAGATGGCAATTGGAATATTGGCGATATTAAAAACGGGAGGTGCATATTTACCAATAGACTCAACTTACCCTGAAGATAGAAGAAAATTCATGCTAGAGGACAGTAAAACAGAGGTACTTCTTACTAACAAAAAATTTGAAAGTATTCTTGAGTTTGAAGGCAAGATTATATACCTTGAAGATGAAAATCTGTACTGCCGTGATGACAGTAATCTTAATATAGCAATAGATGCTAAGGATATTTGTTATATTATTTATACTTCAGGTACTACAGGAAAACCAAAAGGGGTAATAATTGAACATGGTAGCTTGTGTAACTATATATTATGGAGAATCAAGAACTATGAACTGACGTCGAGTGATACTGTATTGCAGCTTCTTTCATATTCTTTTGACGGTTTTGGTTCAAACTTTTATTCGAGTTTGTTGTCTGGAGGTAAATTGATACTTCCCGAGAACGATAAGGTTAAAAACTATGAATTCGCTGTAAAAGAGATAAAAAGACATAGTGTAACCCATATGAGCCTTGTACCGTCAATGTATAGAGCTTTATTGGAGTATTCGAAAGATAAAGAACTAGAAACAATGAGATTTGTTGTACTGGCGGGAGAAAAAGCTAATAAGGAACTTATAGGTTTGAGTAAAGAATTGTATAAGGATTTAAAACTTATTAATGAATATGGGCCAACTGAAAGTAGCGTTACAGTAACATGTAATATGGAATTGACGGAGAATAATACTTCAAATATAGGAAGACCTATAGCAAACAACCGAGTGTACATCTTAGATAAAAATAGCTCTTTGGTTCCTCCTGGAGTACCGGGAGAGATTTGTGTAGGAGGAGAGGGATTAGCAAGGGGCTATCTGAACAGACCTGAACTTACGGAGGAGAAATTTATAAAGAATCCATATGAAGAGGGAGAGAGGCTTTATAAAACCG
>JAEZUI010000247.1 GCA_023421115.1 Bacillota bacterium
TGGTGTTGGTGTTGGTGTTGGTGTTGATGTTGGTGTTGGTGTTATTACCGGTATTGGTGGGGTCACCCCTAGGCCTGACATTGAATTAAAAGTCCCAAAAACTCTGAATTCATAAAAGCCTGGCAAAAATTCTGATTGAACTCCAGTTATAGTAATTCTTACATATCTTGCAGTTGCGTCAAAGTCTTCACTTTGTGTCTGCGAATAAATATCATTACTTGTTCTGTCAACAACAGTGTACCAGTTTATTTTATTATTAGAAACTTCTATCTTGTATTTATATAATTTATTATCCTCTCTCCAAACAACTTCAAAACCTGTAAGCGAATAGAAATACTTTAGGTCTACCATCCACCAATTATTCGGATTATTGTCTTTGGCAGACCAATAAGTAAATATATTATTATCATTTCCACAAAATGGACCATAACCCAAACTCATACCATTAGAAGAAGTTGGTTTACCAAACGCTATATTATTTGTTTGGAAACCATAAAAAATATTTTGGGGAAATGCATACGATTGAGTAAATGAAATAACTGAGACAAAAATACTTATCAATATCATTGAAATAACCTTTTTTAAATAGAAGTTTCTATACATTCTAAATCCCTCCATGTAATAGATATAAGATGGTTCATATATATATAAATTGATACTAAGTCGGTTGCAATGCCCTTATAAAACTTTGAAAAGGCAAAATGTAAACAAGCACACCGTTTGCTAGAAATAACTTTTCATAGAATAAACAATATAACACAAATGGATTTATTAATTTTGTATAAATTAAGACTTCATCAAGAGAATGTAAGATTTTCAAAATACTTACTCAAGAAAAATACATATCGATGTGAACACTGTCTGTGAACAATTAGATATAGATTTATTATACCTCATTTAGCAATTAAATGCAACGGCTTGTAAACTCATGAATCATTAAAATCAATAAGAAATCAAAACTATAGAAGTATCAAAACTCAATTATTCGTATTAATAAAGACTATCCTTTTTTCTCCATTCCATGTAACTTCATATCCAAGCTCCTCAGAAATAAGTCTAATAGGAACCATAGTTCTTCCATTAATTATTGATAAGGGAACATCAATCTCTACCTGCTTTCCATCCACATATACCAAATTACTCCCAACCTTAAGTTTTATAATCTTTGAACCTTTTAAAATACTTACAGTTTCTGTTGATTCTTCCCACAAAACTTCAGCACCCAAACTTTCAAAAACAGATCTTATGGGAATAAATGTCCTTCCATTTAGTATTCTTGGTGGAACATCGAAAACCGCTTTTTTTTCATTTATAACAACTTCTATCGGGTAGAGTAATTCATTTTCTGTAGAAGTTACCATTTCTTGAAGCATATCAACAGTTCCCTGAATAATTATCGGATTCTTGCCTGGATCAACCCAGCTTAAAAGCTTTGAAATATCAACTTCCGATAGGGCTGTACAGCCTTTTGTACTTATATTTGGACCCTGCCATATATGAAAAAATATGGCACTACCCTTTCCCTTAACTACAGGGTTCCTATTATATTCAATTACAAATGCCAATTTATAGCTTGTTATCTTAAGTTTTTCAAAGGATTTCCATCTACTATAAGGATCACCCTCAAATTCCACCCAATTATTATAATCTTGAGAGGATACATCATCAATCCAGTAATCATTTTTTGAGGTCTTCTTGTATGAAAGCCTCATATAAGAAGGTTTATCAATCGTTCCAAAAGCAGTTCCTATGCGGAATATCCCTGCAGGAGCTTTAAGGTCACCCTCCTTCTTATTTAGAGAGAAGCCTTTTTCTCCAATTACAGCATTCATTGAAGATAAGCTTTTAATCCATCCACCGATAGTCTTTTCAAAAGTCTCAACTTTAGCTTTATTTTGTCCATCTTTCTCACTAGAGACTACAATTATCTGGCTTGAACCGTTTGCTGAGCTTAGCCTGTCCAAAAGTACTATCAAATTGCCTGATTCATAAGCTTTACTTCCACATGGTATTGTTGTAATCAAACAAATGTATGTAATTAGTAAAAAACCTAGAACTTTTTTCATTTAATTTACCTCTTTCTAATTAAAGTTTGCGTTAAGCGTGCAAAAACAAAAAAGCCCAAAACCCAACTAGTTTCAGACCTAAAATTGGAGCCACTAGAGGGAATCGAACCCTCGACCTATTCATTACGAGTGAATTGCTCTACCTCTGAGCCACAGTGGCAAGAATTATAGTAAATACCTTTAATCACTTGGTATTACTATATTTTAAGCTTTTTCAGTTTCATTTCATTCTATACTAATTTTTAAATTATGTTAACTCATTTATCATATTTTTATATAAAATATCATATAAAATCATACCTATTACAACACAATTACAACAGCGTTACAACTAATTTATGTTTATAGAATCCAGTATTTTCATAGCTTCCACCTTCTTATTAGGTAAAACATGTGTGTAAATATTTAAAGTTATACTTATGCTAGAATGTCCTAATAATTCACTTACAGTTTTTGGTGGAACATTGTTTTCAAATAATCTTGTCGCAAAACTGTGACCTTTATGTAGAGCTCAACATAACAGACATTATGTTGAGAGCTTTGTTATGTGGAGTTAATACTTCAAATTATTGATTTATTAATGTTTATTAGAAAAACACTTCCCATAATAAAAATACTTTAGTCACTATTCCAAAAGCTCTTATATGTTTCAAGAATAAGATTACAGTTCTTACAGAGCTATATTTCAACTGAACTAACGTAGAAATAACATAATCACTCCAAAATGAAATACTTTCAAACTGTATTTCTATAAATTATTACGAATGATTATGGGGAGTGCTAAGACAGTAAAGTCTTATATCAAGCCACTTTTTGTTAGCTACTCCACATAACAAAACTCTCAACATAATGTCTTAATGTATGTACATTACATTTTTCTATATTGGCTTTAGTAATTATTTTCTGAAACGTTCTTTCTACATTTCTTGGCAACATATAACCACCATTTTGATTGCAGAAAACTATATTGCTTATTGATTGTTGTTTTAGCTTTAATTCTTTTAAATTAGCCATAACCCTTTTAGTTAATGGGATTATTCTGTTATCACTGTTTTCTGTTTTTGTTGTATCCTGAGTAATTAGACTTTTATGAGTATCATCATTTGCTCTATCAACTGCCAATACAACATTTTTATTTACTCTTATTTGTCTTTTCTCAAAATCAACATCGTCCCACTCTAATGCAATCAATTCACCTAATCGAAGTCCAGTATCTAAACCTGTAATAAACATTGAATATAAACGATAATCCTTTGCATAATGTTCAAATCTTTTTTGTTCTTCAAAAGAAAACACTTTAATCTTCTTCTTTTTTAAAGCTGGTAATTCAGGTTTATTAGCTGGATTTTTGCTTATCAATTCATTTTCAACAGCTTGATTTAATGCACTCTTTAAGATAACATGAATTTTTCTTATAGTAGAACTTTTAACCTTTTTACCTTGACCATATGTTTGATTATAAAAATTCTGTACCATTTCTGGTCTTAATTCTTGTAACAAGATATCTCCTAGAAATGGAGATATAGTTTTACTAATGAAATATTCATAACAATCATATGTTGTTGGCTTTAACTTAATACTTTTATAATTTACTAACCAATCATTTAGCCATTGCTTAACAGTTATTTTTTTCGGTTCTAGATATGTATTATTAACTAAGCTACTTCTAAATTCATTTATTTTAGTAAGAAGTTCGGTTTTTGTTTTTCCTGAAAATGATTTTCTCTTCAAACTACCATCTTCATTTCTACCAAAAGAAATTGTGCCAACCCATGTTCCATTACTACGTTTATATATACTACCCTCACCATTACTTCTCCTATTAGTCATATTAACCAACATTCCTTTCATAAATATTTGGATTCTTCATCCACTCTATGAAGGCAAGTTTAGATATTCTCATTCCTCTCTTTCCTACTTTAAAGCAAGGAAAGTTTTTACTGTGGAACAATTCATATGCACTAGCTAATGATATATCTAAAACTTTTGCAACATTGTTGACTGTAAGAGATAATGGCAAATCTTCAATATTTTTTAAACTAGCTTCAAACTCATATGTTAAGTTTTCAATGTTCGTATTATCAACGGTTTTATTCATTCTATCACTCCTATTATAATAAAAATATGTGAAACGTTCAATATATTTGTAATATTTGTTAATCAATAAAAATTGCAAAAGAAAAAGGACACAGGATATTTTCCCATGTCCTCTTAAATCATCTGTTACTTCTTTTCAATTTGTTCCTTTGCTACCTTAAACCAGTTTGTAACAATATCCGGCAACTTATAACCCATACCTATGTAATTTTCCATTATACTACCGAATTCCTTAAAACAGAATATACCTACAATTACACTACCTAATGGCACAGTAATACCATTGATTATTGCAACTCTTTGTATTAACAATACTGCAAACAAAGTCGTTAACTCAATTGCTTTTTTCAATAATCCATCTTTCATTGCTTTACTTGACCAATTACCTTCTTTTGCACTTTTGATTAGTCCTGTTGCAATATCAAATATCATCAGAATACCCCATATGATAATTAATTCCCAAGGCAATCCTGCAAAATAAGCAACTAAACCAGCCAATCCACCTACAATACTTTTTCCCATCCTTCTCAACTCCCTTCACTTTGAATAAAAACAAAAATCTATTTTATCTTCCTATACATTCAAACAATTATTTTAATTTATTTTTTAGCTACATATTGACCTTACGTAAACAAGAATACAATTAATTCAAATATAAATATCGAAAGGGTGACAAATGTATGGCAAACATTAAGCTTCAAGATTTAACTGCAATGATTCATAACACATCTAGGTATAATGGTAATCAATTCGATATGGTTCATGTTGAGATATTATTAAATACTGATGTGCCATTAACTCCTGAAATGCAATGGTTTGTTCCTGTTGGCGTAAGCGTTCCTAATGAAGTATTACAATTATTTAAAGCCACCAATTTAGCTATGTATCCAATGTCAGCAGATGAAATAATTAAAGATACACAAGATATTTTTGAACAAGCTAACGCCGGTAATTTACAGGAAGTTGAAAGTGATGCTGCAAAATTAATGTTGCGTGCTGTTATGAAAAAAACACCTTTTACCCCTGTTAGTGGTTCAAATAATTTATATCATCTTGCTTATGATTATAAATTATTCCCCATAAAAGAATCACCTAATATGTTTGATTTTAAAGTTGTATTACCATTTAGTGGTCTTGGTATGCCGAATGGTTCTAAAGTACAAATGACTGTAATAACTCCTATTGGAAGTAATATTGAACCAACTGTGACTAAAGGTATTGCTGTTAATGGTCAACAAATAAATGAATTAGTTCATCCTGTTGGAAATACAGGTAGAAAAATTGTTAGTTTTGAATATCAAATAACTGATCCTTTGTTTACTATAAGATATACATATTAAAATAGAGGGGAAATGTTTCCCCTCTATTTAACCTCACCAATAGCCTTCAAACTTTTATTTATCAAATCTTCATTGCCAGTAGAGCTAATTACTTCGAGCAACTTAACAATAATTTCACTTTTTTGAGTAATTTCACTATTAAGAGTTTCATTTTTTCTAACAAGATTGAGATTTTCTTGATATACATTTTCCATATTCTCAACTCCCTTCAAACATTTTTACAAAATAAAAAACACAGGTTTTAGCCTGTGTCCTACTTTAAGTATTTAACTACTTATTTTTATACTCTATACATTTTTGTTCTAATTTTTTAAAATCTATACAACGTTTAGATACTCTATCATCTGGATAATCATATTTTCTTTTATATAATTTTGTAGCTTTAACATCAACTTGCTTACTTATTATTTGTTTCATTTCTTTTTTAAGCAAGGCAATATAACTACTTTTACTTAACTCACTATCAAAAATTCTAAAATTTTCTATATTTCCATATTCTATTTCTATTAATTTGCTTTTATGAACAGGAAACATATAATTAAGATTAACTACTGCAACCAGTCTTTTATTATCATATAATTTAATAAAATCTATATCTTCTTTCAAATTAATGTGTCGTTTTTGTGGATGTGATACTTGTGTAATATATACTAAATCTCCAATTTCAAAAAGTGAACCAAAAAATGGCTTTAATTTATCATCTCCATAATCAATTTTAGGTATTCTTTTTTCAAAATTTCTTAAATAATCTAAAAAATCCTCATCAATCGTATACCATTTCATTTTTCACCCCATAAGCATAAAACTGAGATTGCTCTCAGTTTTATTAAAACGGTTTTGGTATGCTCCGCAAACATCTATTAAAACGATTTTGATAGGCTTCGCAACCTCTATTAAAACGGTTTTGGTATGCTCCGCAAACATCTATGCTTACTTTTATTATACTACTTAATAAAGAAACTTTCAAGTACTTATTTTTAACACTTTATTTAATTTTGATACATTTTTATTATATACAAATTTATTATTTTTTACAATATCAAATTAAAGTATAGAACTACAAATTTATTCAGATTTTTTGTAAATATGTAGCAGTTTTAATAATCAAGGCTTCAAGCC
>JAEZUI010000163.1 GCA_023421115.1 Bacillota bacterium
TTCACGAGCGAAAGCTTGAATTAAAGATTTAATTTGCATGACACTAGTTGTGAGGCAGTGAAGTGTTGAAAGCCGATAGAGGCAAGTAAGTTTGTTTGTTGGAAAGCCGGATGAATCGAAAGGTTCCTGTCCGGTTTGGAGGAGGGGAAAAGATGGAGATCACTTCAAAGTCTTACCTATTCCTATAAGTGCCGCTCACGGGTATTTCTTTGGGGTCCGACTCGAACGGCGTCAGCCATGCCGACGTTCTCTGAAATCCTTATGGAACTATATGCTAACTTTAAGTGATTGTTTAAAATGAGTTTAGTGTGCCATCAGTTTTATATTGCGAAGAAAGGTTATATTTGGTGAGATGAAACAATTTATGAACAGAATTGAGATTTTAAGAAAAAATATAGATGAAATCCTTTTGAATATAGCAGATGTTGAAGAACGAAGATGTGCTTATTTGCATTTATATGGTGTTGCCCAATTTTGTTCATTAATTGCGTTAAAGCGTGGAGAAAATGCTGAACTTGCAGTAATGGCGGGTATGCTTCATGATATATATTCATATGCTAAAATGGATACAAAAGACCATGCACATAAAGGTGCACTTCTGGCAAAAGAAATTTTGACTTCATTAAGGTTAACAAATGATGATGAAACTAAAATAATTTGTGACGCCATTTATACCCATAGTGAAAAAGAAATAGTGCATTCAAATTTTAATGAAGTCTTAAAGGATGCAGATGTGTTTCAACACTGTCTATATAACCCAATGCTTGAAATCAAGGAACATGAAAAAGACAGGTATGAAAAACTTAAACTTGAATTTGGTATTTAATAATATTATAAAAACTTATGCAATATTTATATTCAGGCACTGAAATTTTAACAGCACAAAGGAAGTAATTTGAGAATGGAACTATTTACGATACCTGGAGTAGGTGGAATAATTGAAAAGTGTGTAGATGGTGTTGACTGTATTTTAATACAGGATAGGTTTAAAGAGGATGCACCGCTGGAAAAAGGTTTAATTGAAATACCTGCAGGCAAAATCAGAGAGTATGAAAATATTTTTGATTGCCTCAGAAGAGAAATTAAAGAAGAAACAGGTCTTGATGTAATTGAGATAGAAGGGGAATCTGAATCTTGGATTTGTGAATCAAATGGTTACAGGGTTCTAAATTACATTCCATTTAATTGCTCTCAGAATATTCACGGTTATTATCCTATAATGGTCCAAGTATTCATTTGTAAAGTCCGGGGAGAGTTGTTACAAAGTACTGATGAGAGTAAAAACATCAGATGGATTTCCTTAGAGGAACTTAGTTCATATATTAAAAAGAATGAGGGTTGTTTTTATCCTATGCATACTTTTACGCTGATAAAGTACTTAAAGTCAAGAAATCTGTAATAAATAACTAATGCGTAGTATTTATATATTCTGAACTTTGGAGCGGTTTGGGATACTACTAATTTAAGCTCAGAGCTGACGGACTTCAGAGAACAAGTCCATTTGCGTAAAGGGCAAAGCATGTAGAAAGATCTCTGGAGCAGGAGCATGAGGTCATCCTGCCCGCATCGCCTCATCGGGTGCAGTTCGCCGCGTTGCGGCATAAGTTCGGAGTAGCAACCTGAACAAAAAGCAAGCCAGTCTAAATGACTGAACTGTTCTGACAAATTCAAGGGTGAAATTCCCTTTGCTACCCAGAGTTAACATCGCTAATACCACCTGATAAGTGGGAGATGGGGTAAGTACTAATACTCTACTATGCGTCTTAAACCTGCCAGTTTAAGGGGTATAAAGTGTAGTGAAGTCGTAGCCTGAATAGCCTAAACCGCAAGGCATGGCATAATATATGGAGCGGGTATCCAAGAGGCATGGTTAATTAAAACTGAACATGTGTCGTAAAGTTCCGTCAGCGCCGGCCGGTGAAAGTCGGAAAATCGAAGGTTGAGCAATCCTCAGGGCAGGGTAGTATTGCTCATTACAGCCTGAAATGACTGTAACTGCACTGCATAACTGTAACTCAAACAGTGTACCCATTTGGGATAGAGCCTTCCGGAGCACAGCAGGACCTAAACCTCTTAACAAAAGGATAGACAAAACGGAACAAGGGATATTGCAATTGCTGGAGCTTGGCAGAGTGTTGAAAGTAATTGTGATACACAGGTATCGTAGTAGTCTGAGCAAGGGAAAGCCTTGTACATGGCGAAGGGTACCAGACAGTCAAATTCAAAACAAAACAATGTAAAGTGCTAACTCCTGTAAAACACGGGTTGCGTAACCATAGATAATATCTATGAACATTAAACGCAGCTTTACGAGCGAACAAGAATTAAAGGACATACAAGATTTCATTTATCGGAAAAGCAAAGAAGGAAAAGGTTTTAATGGAATACTAGAAGCAGCAATCAACGAGGTAACAATTACAACAGCTATACATAATATAAAAAGCAATAAAGGTGCAAATACACCAGGGATTGACGGAAGTAGAATGGATAGATATCTTCAGATGAATAAGGATAAGCTGATAAAACTAATACAAACATAAGTAAAGAATTACAAACCCAAACCTGTCAGAAGAATCTACATACCTAAGGCAAACGGAAAACTCCGACCATTAGGGATACCAACTGCAATAGATAAAATAATTCAAGAATGTCTTAGACTAATAATTGAACCAATATGTGAAGCAAGGTTTTATCCTCATAACTACGGATTTAGACCATATAGAGCAACGAATCATGCAATGAAAATGGCAATAACGTTATTGAATCTAAAAACAGAACAAAAACCGGTGTATGCAATTGAGGGAGATATAGAAGCATTCTTTGATAACATTGATCATAGAATACTGCTTAAGAAATTATACAATATAGGTATTTATGACAAAAGAATATTGTGTATCATAAAACATATGTTGAAATCTGGATACATATATGATGGAGAAAAATATTTGACTCAAATCGGAACAATGCAAGGTGGAATGTTGTCTCCACTACTTGCAAATGTTTATCTGAATGACTCAGATTGGGTAGTAGGTCGAATGTATCTTCAACCAAAATCAAAATATAAATCTATATCAAGGGCAAGAGAGGCACTAAAAAGAAAAGGTATTAAACCTAAATACCTAATCCGCTATTGTGATGATTGGATAATATTCACAACAATGTTAAGTGAAGCAACAAGAATCCTGAAATATATGCAGAAATACTACAAATATAGATTAAAACTGAATCTTTCAAAAGAGAAAACAATAATAACAAACCTGACAGAGAAAAGAGCAAAATTTGTGGGATATGAACTAGAGGCAAAACCTCCATGTGCATCGCCACAAAACAAGGGATATAAAGGACTGGTGGGGAAATTTTATCCTAGAAAAGATAAAGTAGTTGCAAAGACAAAAGGAATTTGCAAAGAAATAATAAAATTGAAAAACATGAAATCAACACAAGAGATGGCTGCACAAATAGAGAAAATAAACGCTATAATAGTAGGAACAGCAGAGTTTTACAAAGTAGCTATCTGTAGCAAAACATATGGTTTTATGGATTACAGAATACATCAAACAGCATACAGAACCTTGAGAAAGATATATGGCAAGAAGTATAAAAAGTACCATATTCCTTTGGCGAAACTTGATAATAGACCACAAAGGCATGAGAAGAGACAAGATAAAACATATGCAGTAAAGCATCAGGAGCTGTGGGTAGGAATAACCAAGAGTTATATAACTCATAGTCAGAGGGATAAATGCAATTACAATCAAAAAATGACACCATATACAGAAGAGGGTAGAAACTTGTATATACGAGATAGGTGTATGAAAAAGAATCCGCCATTAAGTCGCCCACCGATATACGATGAAATAGTCCTGTTTCAATGCAAAGACAAAGAGCTAAATAACTTTGAATATTACATGAACAGGGAATACGCATATAACAGAGATAAGGGGAGATGTAAAATTTGTGGGAATAATCTAGCACCTTATTTCAGGCATTGTCACCGGATTAAGCCGGGATTGCCAATAGAAAAAATAAACAAAGTACCAAATCTGGCGTGGTTATGTTATGATTGTTTAAAAGTAGTAAAAAGTGGAATTGTACCTGAAAATGCAACATCGAAAATGAAATCAAAAATCCTTAGATATCAAGGACACTTAAAAGTTTTGAAATGAGTAGAACTTTATCGTGAGGTAAAGAGTCTATCGAAAGCCGAAGAAGGTGAGTAGGTTTGGTTGTTGGAAAGCCGGATGAATCGAAAGGTTCCTGTCCGGTTTGGAGCCGGGGAAAAGCTGGAGATTACTTCAAAGGCTTACCTATGGCTATGCCCATTGTGAAAGTAAGCCTTTCGAGATTTAGTTGATTCATATATGTTAAAGCTAAGAACTAATGATTGTTTATATAGGTAAAGGAATACAATATGAATTGGACAAAAACGCTTAGAATAATTTCAAATATTGCTTATATTGTTGGTGTAGTTATTACCTTATGCTTGGGAATCATCAGCCTTTTTGGTTCGAATGAAATTATTAACTCTACAGCTATGATTCCATTCACTTGGAAAGAGCAGGCGTTCATCATGCTTGCTTTTGGAACTGTTCCAATGATTTTGGCTTGTATGGCGGTTTACAAGTTTGGTGCAGTAAATAAAAGCACACGCAAAAAGCGAAATTTTATTTTCATATTTCTACCAGGATTTATTTGCTCCGCTTGTGCACTATACGTTATTGGTGTGATAATTGTAGGTATGATAAATACTTTTGTCTTTCAAGGGGAGTTGTTTTATTAGTGTCACTAATAAGCGTAACACGAAGTCAGGTGACGCTAAGCGACAGACCATGCAAAGACCTCGCCGTCCATAGCTCGGATTTGCTAGGGTAAGACTCTGTAGAATAAAATAAATTATATTAAAAGTTGGGGGTTAGGTTATGAAATTTGCAAGTAATATTATGCAAGCAAGTATTTTTTTTATCGCAAATGTAATAATTAGTATACTATTTATAAGTTATAGTGGAATAAACTATAATCCCGCAGGTGTTAGTGGAAAAGTAACATCTAATAACTTAATATTCTCAATATTATTTTGTGTACTATTAATAAGCACTTGTATAATTGCTGGATACTTACGAAAAAAAGGTATACTTTGGGGAGTAGTTTTTACACCAATAGTTGTGTTTATTTTATCATTTTTTGGAACTAGATTAATGGGCACAATTATGTCTATATTGATATTCCCTATATTTTACTTTATTGCACCATTTACGCCTATAATAGAAGGGATTAATGAACTACTTATATCTAAAAAGGGATATTATATTGGTACAGTATTAATGACAAGTATACCTTACTTAATATATATAATTGCTATATTAGGTTATGTTTTTGGAAAAAGGATGAGAAAATCCCAAACATAGTTCATATCATGTAAATAATATTATTTAAATTTTAATAGAATTATTGTGAAGGAAATTAAATATGAGTGCAACTAAAGCAGCCCACATCCTTGTGGTAATCTGAATCACGGGACATGGTCCGTCGAACAATCCATTTGCATAAAGGGCAAAGTATGAAGTATGCCTACGAAGAAGGAGCATGAGGTCATTCTGCCCAATTGATTTATCGGGTGCGTAGCACCGCCTCTGGAGAATGGCTCTGTAAGTCCCATTCATCGACGCCGTAAATGGTGACGTTGAACGAAATGCCTCTGAACATGGAGTGGCTTTAGAGAACAGCTGATAAAATGCTCTAATAGGAATATATGGAGGGATTATGAGAAAAGTAATATTATTAGTATTTTCAAGCATTGTTGCCGTATTGTTGATAATTTACATCATGAATATCTTTATTTTTAAGAATTTTAATTCTTATGTCAATTCAATAGAGTGGGAAAAATACTATACTACTGGAAATCAATATGATTCTAAAAATGACTATGAAAATGCTATTCTTCAATATGAACAGTCAATTAATGTACTTAAAAAAGAGATTTCAGAAGACAGTACAAATAGAGTTTTTATATTTCAGGTGCTTTTAAGTAAAGCAGCATGCTTAGAAAAAGCTGGTAAGGATGAGGAGGCAATGCAAATTTATCAAGAGGTAATAACAGAGAATGAAAAAGTTGATATGGTACAATATAAAAAACTTTGCAATTCTTATACTGCAGCAGCGTTAATTCAACAAGGATTTATTTACTTGAATACTGATAAAAAAGATGTAGCTGATAAAAAATTTACTGATAGTTTAGTATACTTACAGAATGTAGATAGACTTGATTATGGTATAAAGAAGAGTATTGAAAGAATAATTGAATTTTACAAAATAAATAATGATGAAAAAAAGTCTATGACATTTCAAGGGATTTTGGATACTAATAAATAAATATTTTGTATTTAAATTACATTTGATATTTATAGAATAATATTCTGTATGGGTATGTTTGAAGGGATTTTGTAGTTTAAGGAGCACATCGTTCAACAAGTCCATTTGAGTAAAGGGCATGCTTACGGGTCATCCTGCCCACTGAGGAGAATATGAAAAAGTACATTGCAATATCAATAATACTAATCTGCTTTTTGATTGGGTGTACAAAGGAAGAGAAAACTCAATCAGATGAATTAGCTAACAGTTTAGTTACTACCCCGACAGTTGTAAATAAAAGTGAAATTAATAATCTTGATGATATAAAAGCTGATTATGATTATGACAATACTCATTGTTCAAATTTTGCAAGATTGCAATGATATTTAGGGAGGAGCACGTTGTGTTAGTTAGGGCTTACTCACAAAAATCATTACAAATTGGGATGGTAATATTTTCTTCATAATAATGAAAGGTATGGGAACATTTATTCTCCATACCTTTTCTGATTCTAAAATAAAGTGAAAGGGACAAATATAAAACTCTTAATAATCCGAAGAAGTTTTATTGAAGTGTTTTATAACTAGCATTACATCTTCTAGATTTATAGCAGAATCTTTATTTAAATCAAGAGTTTCTTTATAGCGCTCATCTCCTGACACACTATTGAAGGCCTTACAAATTTCCATTACATCTTCTAGGTTTATAGCGCCATCTTGTATGCCGTTTATTTCTATATCCCCAAGCCATAATATAATAGGACTAGATAACTTTTTATTTTCATCAACCGAAAGGTTTTCAATTTGCCGAGTAAGGTAATTAGCTTTGCTGATACTGAGTGCATATGTTCCAACAGGTACGTTTTTGATTTCAAAATATCCATTGTTATCAGTTAATGTTGAAAGATTCGTTCCTGATAAATCAACTTTGAACCCTTCATTGAATGAGTAATTTGGTACACTAGAACCTCCAAGATCTGAATATACATAGCCGGAAACAGTTTGTCCTGTAATTTCTTTATTAGAGATTATTACGCCACCATTTGTTAACATTACTTTTGCGAAATAGTCTGAAGAATTCAAAATTTCGGGAGTCTCCCCAAATTTTAATGGTGAGAAACCATCGCTAGCCTTAACTTTAAAGGTGATATAGGCTAGGTCTCCCTCTGTTGTTAAGGAGTTGGGATACATATCAAAAAACAGTTTGATTTTACTACTATCAAATTGATTTAGGGATATATTATATGTTGCCGAATCAGATATTATACTTCCAATTTCAGAACTAACATATTCCAATATATCAGGATCATAATCTATTACAAAATTAAAGGCATCAATACCTAATTTAGGGATACTATCAAACTTTATGGGAACAACTACAGTTGAATCTGGCAAGGCTGATACAGTACCTATTGACGCTTCTATCACCGGTGCAGAAAATAATTCTGCACCAACAGGATTTCCATATTTATCTTTGAAAGTTACATCCTTTATTTGAAAGGAAATATCCTTCGTAGAAGGAGGCAATATATTAAAGTAAAGACATGCAAATATTCCTTCATAAGCAATTAGATCCTTTGCTTCAGAAGCCTCATAAAGAATTTTAAAGCATTTCTCAGAAACTTTTTCTATGGTTATGTCTTTAGTTGATCTTAGTTCTGGTGCATTAGGAATATCTAGTGATAATCTTATGGCATCAACATATTCAATTTTAGTTGGGTCATATTCAATGGTCATACTAACTGAACTTATTCCATTTGGTGGGATATTGCTAAATTCTATTGGAAACGCATTCGGGAAACCGTATCTTTGACTAAAAGATCCATAATGAACACTGATTTTTTCGAATTCTAATGGGGACTCCCAAATGCTGACTTTTCCCGGAACTAATTTTGTATTTACAATATCATGAGCTCTATCGCCGAAGATTGAATTACTTGCATAAATAGCTGATTCGCCGGAGTCTCCTAATACTTTAAAAGTAAGGTTTGCGACTAAACCATCAGAGTCTATTGAAGAATTAGTAAAATAGTTAAGATATAATAAGGATAAATTCCCAGGGGTCTTTTCATTTATAGCTAAGCCTATACTAGCTTCTGGAACAACATTTCCTGCTTCATAAGATATATATTCTAACTGGCTTGCATCATAATTAATTGTCATACTAACTGTAGAGATCCCGGTATCAGGTATATATGAAAAACTCAGCGGGATAGTAATAAAGTAGCCGGCATAACCTTTAGTAGAACCTATTTCCACCTGAAAATCCGGTTTGGGTTCGATTCCTAATATATTCAGCCTACCTTCAAAGGTTCTAAAAGGCACATGTATTAAGTTTTTATCTCCTACTGCTGGCTGAGAAAAAGTAATTTTTGCAAATTTGTCATATGTACATAATACTTTAAAGGTAATGTTTGCAAATACTCCATCTCTATTAATGTAAGAAGAATCTATAAAATTTCTTGTATAAAGCAATTTTATAGTTCCTTTAGATGGGTTATTACTATAAAAGTCGAGTTCAGTTGTTGGAACAATTTCACCAGCTTCTATAGAGACACATTCAAGCAGTGAAGGATCATAATTGATGGTCATATCGGTAGCACCTATACCGTTATCAGGAACATTTGTAAATTTGATAGGTATAGTCACTAGATCACCTGTATTTACATCTTTTGAACCTGCGGTAATTAGAAAAGGTGAATATGTAGGAGGTGAATCAGAACCAATAATATTAACTATACCTGAGTTTGCTGTGGTATTTATTGGTGTCGCAAAATTATTGCTACTTGAGTCATAGGAGAAAAAAGCTTCTTTTATTTGGATTGGAGTTGATTCGGAAGTGGAGCTTAAAATTCTGAAGGCAATGCTTGCAATTTCTTCATATTCCCTTATCTTTTTGTCACTTTCAATATTAGTTAAAGCTTTAATTATTTTAATTTTATCTTCAGAGAATTTGTATAATACCATATCTGAAATAAGACCGCTAGACTCTAAGGGTAGATACTCTAGTTTGGTTTTATCATAAGAAACAAAAAAATCGAAACTATCTATTTCATGGGACGAACCATTTATTAAATAAATTGGTACTTTTACAACATTACCAGTTCTACCTTCAACCGAATATGTGTTAATAAAGAGATCGTCAAAAGGAGTAGTGGGAGTTACTAATGAATGGGAAATATCAATTACACTTGGAACGATTATTGGATTTACAGGGTTAAGATCAAGGTTGCCAAAGCTCGAATGTATAATATGAATAGAAGTTGATTCACTATAAGTATTTAACACTTTAAAGGAGAGGTCGACAAACGTCCCGTCCAAACTTATATATTCGTCTGACATTGTATTGTCCAAAAAGAGTAATTTTAGCATACCATCGTGCACTTTATTTATTCCAAAGTTTGTGTCGGGATTTTTAACAATTACACCAGTATCACAAGCTATATATTCTAACTTTGTAGGATCATAGGTAATAGTCAGGTTGCAAACAGCGATTCCTTTTGTGGGAATATTTGTGAAATCAATCGGTACCATTATGTTATCTCCGATATTTACTTGTTTTGAGCCTATTTTGACTTCAAATCCGTTATCAGGAATTAGTGTTAATGCTTTAGACACAGCAGAGACGGTTCCCATATTGAATGCTGTTAATAAGATAGTAACAAGCATTACAATAGTTAAAACCTCGGTAATTAATTTTTTCATGTAATTCTTCCTCCCCAAAATTATTATTAATTTGATGAACATAATTACTAAGGAATAACGAAAAGGTACCTTTATATTCTTGTATATTTGAAATATTACCAATTCAAGTTTTTCGTTATTCCAGAGTAGAAACTTATATTTTAATAGTTCCTAACTTAAACTAAGAAAGCATATTAAACAATATGCTTTAGTATAAATACTAAAACTTATCCTGATTATATGGAAAAATAAAGTTTAATAATGAATATAGAAAATATCGAAGATGTATTGCATTTGATACTAAAAAAGAAATATGAAATTCTCCCTATAATTTATTGTAAACCTAAAAATTGGAATAGTCAATAATGGTTATTTTTACAAAAATAATTTGTATTTAAATTGCGAAAATTTACTTTATTATAACATAAATATGGAGTGTTTAAAATGTTGTGCAATCCAATATTTGCCTATTGCTTTATAAAAACAAAAAGCATAATACATAATGTCCCTTCCATAGATTTTAGTATTAGTACAAAATCTATGGAAGGATAAATTAAAACATTTATAAATAGTATTATATAGGCTATATTTTCTTTAATACCATGGCCGTTCGACTTGGTGAATATATGGAGATTCCGGTAAAATCATTATTCATATTAAGCTTGTGGGTTTCATAAACCACATCATGAGAGATGCGACTGTGTCCGCCAAACTTTGGGTCATCTGTGTCAAGAATCACCTGAAAACGGGCATCTTGATGAATGGGAAGCTCAAAATCAGGATATGACTCTGTTGGATGGAAATTAAAAATAAATATAAAGTCTCTCTTCCTATAGGCAATTAATTTTCTATCCTGATCTATCCAAAGACACTGAGGTACACCATCACCTACAAGACCCTCATTCGACATGAAATTTATCATTGCCTTATCAAATTGATTCAAATCGTAATATCTCAGATGCTCACTGTCAGCTAGAGCCCATTGTCTTCTGCAATGTTTAAAACTCCATTCGTTACCGTGTCTTGGGAAGTCAATCCACTCAGGATGTCCGAACTCATTGCCCATGAAGTTCAAGTATCCTTCTGCTCCGAGGGAAATGGTAATGAACCGGGCCATCTTATGCAGAGCAATTGCACGTTCGATTTCTAAGTTCTGGCTTTCCTTATTCATGTGCCAGTACATTTCTTTGTCTGCCATCCTGAAAATAAAGGTTTTATCTCCAACTAAGGCTTGGTCGTGGGATTCTACATAGGCTATGCGTTTTTCCATGTAACGGCTTGTGGATAGTTCATGAAACAGAGCCTGCATATCCCAATCGTAATCATTGAGCTTTAATGTATTGACCCAAAAATCGGGCATCCCCATAGCTAATCTGTAATCAAAGCCGATTCCTCCGTATTCTATTGGAAGACACATTCCCGGCATTCCGCTCATGTCCTCAGCAATACAAATGGAGTTTGGTTTTATTTCTTTTATAAGTTCACTTGCAAATTGGAGATAAGTTACCGCTTCAACATTTGTATTCATACTGAAGTACCTGTTATAATTGTCAAATGCCGTTCCTAAACCATGGTCATGGTAAATCATAGAGGTTATTCCGTCAAAGCGGAAGCCGTCAAAATGGTATTCCTCAATCCAGAATTTGATGTTGGATAACAAAAAGTGTATTACTTCATATTTCCCGTAGTTAAAAAGTTTTGAGTCCCAGACATGATGTGTGCCTTGGCCTCCAGTATGAAAGAATTGATAATCTGTACCGTCAAATTCATTTATACCCTCTGCAAGATTCTTAGCAGCATGGGAGTGCACAATATCCATAAGGACAGCAATTCCCATTTCATGAGCCTTATTTATAAGGGATTTGAGTTCCTCAGGAGTTCCGAACCATGAAGAGGCAGCAAAAAAGTTGGTAACATGATACCCAAAAGAGGCATAATAGGGATGTTCCATTATAGCCATAATTTGAATGGTATTATAGCCTAATTCTTTTATTCTAGGCAGCATATTGTCTTCAAATTCTTTATAGGTGCCCATATCACACTTTTCCTGAGCCATTCCTATGTGAGTTTCATAAATTATCGGGGCTTTTGAGGTATCAACCTGGTATTCGGAATCTGTCCAATTGAAAGAGTTTTCAGGTTCCCATATTTGTCCGCTGAAATTATGGTTTTCAGGATCTTGTATAACTCTTCTTATATAAAGCGGTATGCGATCATTTGCTTGCCCTTGACTTTTTATATGTACCTTGACAAGGGATTTATGAGGTAGAGCATTTTTTCCTGGAAGAAATATTTCCCAAACACCATTGTCTTTTCTTGTAAGAGGATGAGATTCACGGTTCCAGCCGTTAAAATCTCCTATTAGGAATAAAGCCTCTGCTGCAGGTGCCCATTCACGATAATACCAACCGTCTTCAGTTTGATGAAAACCGAAAAAAAGATGACCGTTTGCAAAATCCTTAAAACTTTGACTATCCCCAAGTAGTGCTTTTTTTACACCATAATAACGTTTCATTCTTTCTTCTAAGTCGTGCCTGTGAGGCTCCAACCAAGGATCAATTTCCAGAATTTTAAGTTTGGTTTCGGAGTTTAAAGCGTTTGTCATAAGTATCTTCTCCTAATATTCGGTATTTTATCTTGCAGACTTATTGCAATAAAGACCTTTCTAAAAATAACTTATTCATTTCATACTTGCAATGTCCGTCAAATCAAACTTTTATAAATGACGATTGCAAAGTTTAGAATAACCTACTTCAATACAGCAGTTAAATTTATGAAAGAATAAGGAACAACGCTACTGTTTTACTACATTCCTTATCATTGACAATGGGTAATATTTTATGTTCCTATTGATTAATATATGCCAGTTTTTTCAATATGTCAAGGTAGTGAAGTCATAGAATAATAACTGCTATTTTTATTTTAGATGTCATTAATGCTTAAAGTCCAGCCACAATCATTGTGATAAACCATTTGCCGGGTCATACCGCCGTCAATGGTGATATTTTCTCCTGTAATGAACCCGGCTTTATCACTGCAAAGGTAGAGTACCATATTGGCAATGTCGAGAGGATTTCCTACTCTTCCTGCAGGATGCTGAAGTATATCTGAACCATAAAATTCAGAGTTTGTGGTGTCAATCCATCCCGGACTTATGGAATTAACTCTGACTTTTCCCGACAGACTGACTGCGAGTGCGTGGGTTAAAGCAGAAATCCCACCTTTTGCAGATGTATAACTCTCAGTATTTGCTTGACTCATTCTATCTCTGCTTGATGAAATATTTACAATTGCAGCACCTTTGTTAAAGTTGTTCAAAAATAGTTTTGTCAGCATAAATGGAGCTGATACACCAACACGAAGGACATAGTTGAAATCTTCATAGGAGCAGCTCTCAATTCCTCCCATTGAGAGACAGGCGTTGTTGATAAGATAGTCTACATTGCCGTATTGGTTTATAACCTTGTTTGCAAATGCTTTGAGCGCTTCATCACTGGCAATGTCACCTGTGTAATAATCATTAGGCTGTTTGTCAATAACGCATACGTGTGCTCCTTCCTTTTGAAATTCTTCACATATAATCTTACCAATTCCACCGGCACCACCGGTTATAACTGCTACTTTGTTATTAAACATGTTTACCTCCTTTTAAATTTCTATGATATAAAGCTATTATCTATTGGAATGTTAATGGTTTTCACGAAACATGTAGTAACAAAATCAATGGGTCATAAAATATAAGTTCTGACTCCTAAAATTATAGTATATTTTGTTAAAGTTTCCTACTATTTAAATGGTGAAAATGATTTTGCAATGATAATTTAATTTTACTATGCAAAAAATGTTGATTTGCATTTTTTGCATAGTAAAATAATGTTTTTGTGTTTGGAAGCTTAAAAGCTTCCATGATGGGCGTTTTAATCTAAATGTTATTTTTATATTCTTTAGTCAGTCAAATTCGAATTTTGCCATGATCCATCATTTTCTGTTGTACATATCGTTTGTGATCCGTCATTATTTATTATCTTTGAGCCAATAGCATGTCTTTTATGTGCGTAAACGCAGAACTGATCTCTTGAAGCATTACCTACAGGAGCATTAGAAATAGCTTTAATATCATTTGGGGCTGTTATAACATTAACATTAAGTTTGTCTTGATGTTTATTATTTCTCATATCTATCAATCCTTTCATACTTAAGATTATGGAAATCGAAAAATAAAACTTTACAGTTTGTTAAAACTAAAAAGTCTATATTAAATATGTGTAATTATTAATTAAAAGATTCAGTTTTACATAAGTCAATTAAAGAAGTAATAACCATTAAGTAACTAAAGTTACTACATTTATGCATGTTTGTAAGAATAAAAGTTGTAAAAAAGCTATTTAAGGGTATTAATATTATAGAAAATCGTTGTAAAGTAAACTGTTACGAGGAGTGATAATTATGAATAGCAGTGCTAAGGAATATAAATTTGCTACTTTTGCTGGCGGATGTTTTTGGTGTATGATTCCTCCTTTTAAGGAACTTGAAGGTGTAATTGAAGTAATTGCCGGTTATACCGGAGGAAACATGGAAAATCCTTCATACCAGCAAGTATGTTCGGGAAATACAGGGCACTATGAGGCTGTAAAGATTAAGTATGATGCTGAAATAATTGAATATAATAAGCTTCTGGATATTTTTTGGAGTCAGATTGATCCAACAGATCCAAAAGGGCAATTTTTTGATAAAGGTTCCCAGTATTTTACCGCCATATTTTATCATGATGAACAACAGCGAATACTTGCCGAGGCTTCCAAAAGAGAGTTGGAAAACGAAGGTATATTTGACAAACCTGTTGTAACTAAAATAATAGAGGCATCAGAATTTTACCCCGCAGAGGAATATCACCAGGATTACCATTTGAAAAATCCGGAACATTATAAAAGTTACAAAATCGGGTCAGGACGTGAGGGATTTATTCAGCATGTGTGTGCAATTAGAGATACAGTCAAAAAGAAATACACAAAACCGGATAACGATACTTTGAAGAATAAGTTATCTTCATTGCAGTATCAGGTGACCCAGGAGAATGCCACAGAGAGACCTTTTGATAACGAATATTGGGACAACAAAAGGGAGGGGATTTACGTAGATGTTGTATCCGGAGAACCTCTATTCAGCTCCCTTGATAAGTTTGATTCGGGATGTGGTTGGCCAAGCTTTGATAAAGCTCTTGCTAAGGAAAATATAAAAGAAAATATTGATAAAAGCCATTCGATGATACGCACCGAAGTACGAAGCAAATATGCAGATTCTCACCTCGGACATGTATTTGGTGATGGTCCTACACCAACAGGTGTAAGGTATTGCATAAATTCAGCGGCAATACGTTTTATACCTGTAGAAGACTTAGAGAGTGAAGGATATGGAGAATACCGTAAGCTTTTTAATAAGGTGATTTCATAAAAAGATTTAATAAGTAGTGATTTTTAAAACCAAAAACATTATAATGGTATCAAGTTAAAATTATATATTATATACATGAATTATTTTAAGGGGCAAAGAAAGGATGTTAGAAGAATGGCGATTACTGATTTTCTTGAAAGAAATGCAAAGATTTATCCATCGGAAATTAGTCTGGTTGAAATAAATCCGGCCAATCAACCGGATCACACAGTTACCTGGCGCGAATACAATTTGATTGAGACAAGTCCTACTGAAAAATACCGTCGTGAAATGACCTGGAAGGAATTCGATATAAAGGCGAATCGTTTTGCGAATCTTTTGCTAACTCGAGGAATCAAGAAGGGGGACAAAGTAGCAATACTGCTTATGAATTGCTTGGAATGGCTTCCTATATATTTTGGTATTTTGAAAACAGGGGCATTGGCTGTACCGATGAATTACCGCTATACTGCTGAGGAAATTAAATACTGTCTCGATTTGTCAGAAGCAGATGCGCTGGTATTCGGACCTGAATTCATAGGACGTGTTGAGCAGGTATTTGATCATCTCCATGGTGTTAAGACATTTTTCTATGTTGGAGAAAACAGGCCTACTTTTGCTGATAGCTATGATAAACTCGTATCCTATTGTTCTTCTACAGCACCTGCGGTGGAGTTGAAGGATGATGACGATGCGGCGATATATTTTTCTTCAGGCACAACAGGATTTCCAAAGGCAATTTTACATACTCACAGTGCACTTATTTCCTCTTGTATGACAGAGCAAAATCACCATTTACAGGGTAGAGAAGATGTGTTTTTGTGTATTCCACCTCTCTATCATACAGGGGCTAAAATGCACTGGTTTGGAAGTTTGTTGTCGGGCAGCAGAGCTGTTATCCTAAGAGGTGTAAAACCAGAGTGGGTAATGCAAGCGGTTTCGGATGAAAAAGCCACTATTGTTTGGCTACTTGTACCTTGGGTACAAGATATCTTAGATGCTATTGACCGCGGTGATATCAATCTTAAAGATTATCGCATAGATCAGTGGAGACTTATGCATATTGGTGCTCAGCCTGTACCTCCAAGTCTTATCCGAAGGTGGAAGCAGGTATTCCCGAATCATCAGTATGATACCAATTACGGCCTTAGTGAATCCATCGGTCCGGGTTGTGTTCACCTTGGAATAGAAAACATTCACAAGGTTGGTTCAATCGGAAAAGCGGGATATCTATGGGAAACTGCTATTGTTAAAGAGAATGGCGAGCCTGTAGCACCAGGCGAGGTTGGTGAGTTGATTGTCAAAGGTCCCGGGGTAATGAAATGTTATTTCAATAACCCGAAGGCAACCTCAGAAATCCTAAAAGACGGTTGGCTATATACCGGTGATGTTGCACGAGCGGATGAAGACGGTTTTATATATTTGGTAGACCGTAAAAAAGATGTTATTATTACTGGTGGTGAGAATTTATATCCTGTGCAAATAGAAGATTTTCTGCGTGCGCACAATGCTATAAAAGACGTTGCTGTCATTGGACTTCCTGATGACAGATTAGGCGAAATCGCAGCTGCTATAATTGAGTTAAAAGAAGGTGCTGTTTGCACCGAAGAAGACATAAATGAGTTTTGTAAAGAACTACCGCGTTATAAACGCCCACATAAAATAATTTTTGCCCAGGTACCGAGAAATCCTACCGGTAAGATTGAGAAGCCTAAACTTCGTGAAATATATTGCGGCAAAAGGCTTGTTGAAGCACAGACAACAAAATAAAACTTTTCTGTTTTTTTGGGGTTGCAGACATTAGTCTGTAGCCTTTTTATATTCCGCATTTTTCAAACTTTTATTCACTTTAAAGTGTAAAATCATGCTATAATAACTGGTGTGCAGATTAAGTGTATTTTTTTAAATCAAACGGTTATTTCTGCCTGATTTGATTAATGATCAAGTCCTTTATTATACTGAAGGGAGATACTTAATGAAGAAAGTTGTGTTAATTCCTGATTCTTTTAAAGGTACATTAAGCTCTGTAAAAGTATGTGATATAATACACAACAAAGTAAAAGAGCATTTTCCCCATTGTGAGATTGTTTCAATACCCGTAGCTGATGGTGGAGAAGGAAGTGTTGATTGCTTTTTGACTGCTATTGGTGGCGAGAAGGCCATTACAAAAGTAAAAAATCCATATTTTGAAGAGATGGAAGCATTCTATGGGTTAATTGACGATGGAAAAACTGCAATAATTGAAATGGCTGCCTGTGCGGGCTTGCCTCTTGTTGAAGATAGAAAGGATCCCGGGAAAACTACTACCTATGGAGTTGGACAATTAATTCTTGATGCTGCATATAGAGGTGTAAATAAGATAATAGTTGGACTTGGGGGAAGCTGTACAAATGATGGTGGTTGTGGTGCTGCTGCGGCAATAGGAATTAAGTTTTTCAATGTAAAAGGGGACGAGTTTATCCCTACCGGTGGAACACTGCAGGATGTTGATAAAATTGATATGTCCGGCAAAGCAGCAGTTTTAAAAGGTGTAGAAATAATATCAATGTGCGATATAGATAACCCAATGTATGGACCTACCGGTGCGGCTCATGTATTTGCACCGCAAAAGGGAGCAGATGGAGAAATGGTACTGCATCTGGATAATGGACTTAAGCACCTTTCAAAGGTTATTAAGAAAACTTTGAATAAGGATTTAGGAGAAATACCTGGAAGTGGAGCGGCCGGTGCTATGGGAGCAGGAATGCTTGCTTTCTTTGATTCAAAACTTCAAATGGGCATAGAAACTGTATTAGATACAGTAAAATTCAATTCTGTGATATCTGATGCTGATATAATATTTACCGGTGAAGGAAAGTTTGATTGCCAAAGCTTAAGGGGTAAGGTAGTAATTGGGGTGGCAAAAAGGGCCAGACAGGTAAACGTTCCGGTCATAGTTATATCAGGTGGTGCTGATTTAGGTATAGATGAAGCATATAAATTAGGAGTGACTTCTGTTTTTACAATTAACAGATTACCGGAAGACTTTGAAATAAGCCGGCCAAAGAGCTCAGAAAATTTAGCTTTTGCCGTAGATAATATTTTGCGTTTAATGAAAAAAATAAAAGAGTGAGGTATTTATATTATGAGGAAAATTAAACTAATTGCTATAATTTTTATAATTTCTATGGTATCTTCATGTTCTAATAGTACAGGACCAAAAAAGATTGAGAAAACAGAGAAGTCATCAAATTTTCATATTACCGCAGGATCAATAGATTCTTCACAGGTGGATAGTGTTGTAACTGATAAGCCGGATGCTTTGGGTATTGATAAATATCCTGATGAGGATGCTTCACAGCAACTTAAACAAACAAGAAACATACAAGCAAAGATAGTTGGTATAACTAGAAAAGAGGCAGGTTTATCTACTATTGAACCTATGGATTTCACAAACTTCAGTATTAACAAGAGGTTAAGAGAACTACTTGTTAATGCAGAGAGTTATAATAACAGTGATTATAAAAACGGAATAGTAATGGGAAGTGGAGTGCTGGTAAGTGAAAGATTTAAGGATAATATTGTTAATGACATAAAGATTGGAACTGATATTGACTATGTTAAAAAGACTCTTGGTGAGCCAAATGTTGCAGCAGATATAAAATTTATTTTCTACAAGACAAAAGAGTACTACCTGGTGTTCAAAGGTTATGGAAAAGTTGAGTATGCGATACTTGTGAACCGTTCGATATCCAATGATAAAGACATTTTAAGGTTCATTGTTAACGAGTTGGATGCAGAGAATGATTTAGGGGGAATACTAGAGAAAAATCAAAAGCTTTCAGACTTTTTTGAGGAAAGCGGACATATTAACGGTGGGGGATGGTATGCAAATTCATATTGCGGAGTGGAAATCGAACAATTTGATTCAAAAACTATTACTATATACAATAACTTTGAGGCTGATTTATTTAAAGTGAAAGATTTTGAATATGATATAAATTTTATAGACAGTGATTATCAGGTTAAGAAAGCGATAAGCAGCATAGAAGGTTATATAGCGGATAATTATGAGTTTGACACGGTAGGTGTATTATCTCCTAGTGGTAAATTGAAAAGTACATACTTTTGGGGTTATAGTATGAGTTATTACTTTAAAATAAGAACTCTGGACAACAGCAAACCTGATTTTAGAGTGGCAGTTCCGGCAGGTGATTATAAGTGGTTAACTGATGATTATATTTTATACCTTAATGCATGGTTTACTGAGCCACATATAGTAAAAGTCAGCGACGATACTTCTTATGACGATATCGATATAATGTATAATTTGGGTGTATATGACAAAGACAATTCTCCCAATTCTTCATTTAGTTTTAGTATAAAGGGCATAAAGGATAACATCATAACTTTATATGATAGTGAGAGCAATAAGGAATACAAAGTTGAGTACTCAATTGGAAACAAAGGTATTGAGGTTAAACTGGCAAAATAAAAGAAAAACAAAACTCCCCTCTATTTTGGGAAGTTTTGTTTTAGGTAATTCAAAACAACTGGTCACAGCCGTTTCAAAAGATTTGATTGGCTTTGTGACATATATATTATACAGGTTTTTTTTGAAGCAACATTAACAGCTATTCTAAGTTTATTTCTTTTTTATAGACAGCCTTTTCCTCCATTTTCCGTTGATCTGTTTCTTTCAAAGTATCAATAGCATCAGTACCTATATATACAAATAATCTGGTCAACTTTTTGCCTTTTACCGCAAAAATTTCTGTAGGTCCATTTTGTTCTTCGAATTGGAGTCTGTCTCCGTTCTGATCAAAAATGGAAACCCCATATTCTACAAAAGTTGACTTTGGAATAGTATCCATTTGCTGATCAATATCAATAGGTTCTTTTCCGACTGCCTCTAGTTTTTTAGATGCCTTCTTAAACTTTTTCAAATATGCCTGTAATTCTTCTTCTGACCGTTTACGCAGCGGTACAATTGATGTTACCTTAACTTCATATGGAGTAACCATTATACTTTCAATTCCATAGCCGGATGCATTCTTATCATTTACTTCTATTATCCTGGTGTTTTCTCTATCCACTTCATAAGGTAACATAAATTCCCAATTGCCATCTATCTTTAGAATTGAAAATCCGTCTGATTGATCGGCCCAGATTTGATTAAATGAAATATATAAGTCGCTTGAATTAGGTAGCTTATCTTGAAACTCACCCAATTCCAGCTTCATCATTCCTTTAAACGTATTATTATCTACTTGTATTCCTTCTATATGATTGTTCATTAGCTGCTTTCTCTGTCCATTTTGTCCAATCCCCCAAATTCCTGAGGTATATAAGAAATGATGAGTCATAGTACCCTCGGAATTACTATAAAGACTAGCTATTTCTCTAAATGAGTTATCGTTTTTTAATAGAAATGAAATATATACAGAACTCCCATCGCAAAAGATTTCAGATGTGGTAATTTCAAGTCCATTATTCTTTGCTGTATAGCAAGCATTCAGAGCTTTTGTTGAATAGTCTCCCGGAAACTCTACTTTTTTCTCAACTTCAGCAAATATTTTTCCAACAACAGGCAGTTTTGAAGCCAATGTAGGATTTGATATACAAATAGCCATTAATATAATAACCGCAGCGGCAGTACCAAGACCTCCTATCTTTTTAATCATTCTTCTCTTATGAATTTTTTTTACTTCACTCATACTGCTTTCAATTACTTCATTCAGATTTTCCGGAATTGGAATAGAAATATAATCAAATTTATCCTTCATAGATGTAATCCTCCTTTAGATAATTTTTCAATTCCTGTCTGGCACGATTCAAATAGCCTTTTACCGAGCCTTCAGGAATACCCATAATATAAGAAATCTGGCTTATCTTTAAATCGTTGAAATACCTTAAAACAATAATGGAACGATAATTATCAGGTAAAAAATCAATGGCCTGATATAGATCCAATTTTTCCTCAATGGGTAGAGAGTTATGGGGCTCTAATATTTCTATAGAATCGGAAAGAATATACTTTTCTGATTTCTTCAATACATCTTTGGCTGCATTAATTAAGATCTTTGTAATCCAGGTTTTGAAAAATTCTGGTTGCCGAAGCTTTTTTATGTATTCATAGCCATTAATTACGCAATCTCTTACTACATCTAAAGCGGTACTTTCATCTCTTGTATATGAAAATGCAATTTTGTATAAATAGTCTTTGTGCATTTCAATCAACTCTCCATAAGCTTTTATATTTCCTTTAATGGATAGTTTTGCGAGTCTATTTGCATCTACATTACTATTTTGCAAGCTGCCACCTCTTTTCCTCCGTTTCAAATACCGGCCGGGTTTAATTTTTTTGTACTGTACACATATTAGACCTAAAACAATATAAGAAGGTTACAATTTTAATAAAATAATCCCAAAGGATAATTTAACGTATCTTCCTTTGGGATCTGTAATAATAGTTTAAATGGCGGATTTTAAGCTGTTTAACACTTTCAAAGGTTTATGCTCTTGTATAGTTTACCGTTAGCTGCTGCAAGAATATTTTTTGTGTCAACAAGTTCGATATAGTTATTCTGATCAAAAAGCCGGATTATCCAATTAAGTTATACGATATTTACTTGTAATAGAGTCCGGCAAGTTTCATTTGTTTAGTAAAAGTGATTGTAAAGGTAAAGGTTCTAATCTCATATTTTGCTTTTGCAACAACAACAGCAAATTCTTCTTCACTTGATTTATCAGTTGCTCCTCCAATGCTTATATCTCCCATTTCTTGAAAATTGCCTCCTTCATCAAGTGACTCATAAATTTTAGTAAAGGTATCATCGGTGAGAAGGTCTTTCAATTGCACAGTGCATAATTCTTTTACTCCGTCTGAATCTCTAGCGTTTAGAAGAGAAATTACGTTTTCAGTGGCTTTTTTGACCTCCTCCTCGTTAAAATCGCTAGATAATTTTTGACTGCAACCGCAAAGGAATGAAATGGATAAAACTATAACTACCAAAATGCTAAATGACCTAAATACTGATATTTTCATAAAAGTTCCTCCTTGTAAAGTTTTTTTGAATTATAAGAATAAAAAATCATCAACAAATCTATTAATGCTAATGAACCTTCAATCAATAGTATGGAATTTGAAAGAGGCGATAGAAGAGGAATCAAAGAGTTTACAAAGCCATGAATTACTATCGCTATAAGTAGATATAATATTTTTCTATTCTTTCGAAATCCATTCCAAACAATGATTGTTAAGTTCACATGTAGGATAATTGCTAAAAACCTTTCGAGTACCGCTAACCCTAACTGCGAAATGGAGACTAAGGATAAAGCAGGTACTAAAAATATAAATGCTTCAGCAATACCATGACCTAATCCAAAAATAATAGGCTGCGAAAAATTACACTTATCCGGTTTAATTAAAAACTGTTTAAATAAAAAACGAAAACTTTCCTCAAAAATACCTGCCGAAAACGCAATTAAAATAGAAATCACCAAAGGATTTAAGTTATATGCAAGCATGAATTTTGTTGAATTTTGCATATGTTGAAGAATAGGGAATCTTAACAATGGCTGAGACACTATAAAACAAGCTGCACCTAATAAAAACCATAGAATATTCTTCAACATCAGATTTACCACCACCGTATCTTTAATTTATAATAACACCTGACTTTTATATAATTGTATCACGTAGACTGTTCAAGTCAAATAGAATTATTTATTACCTATAACTGAAGGAAGCTTATAAATTTTGAAACATAGGAAAAATATATTGCTAAACAAAAAACCTTAAATATATATTAATTTTTTTGTTTATATCTTGCAAACATGTTAACATCTATGTAAAAATATACTAGTAGTAAGTTAAGATTGTTTTACAGAAATACCTAGCAGAATTTTATGCTAAAAAGCAGGTGTGTTTAAGAACAAGTAGGAGCGTTCTAAATATTATGATACAATAGGTAAAATGCTATAAAAAGCAGTCAAAGTGTAAATTCATAAATGTGAGGAGAATAATTGTGGAGAAGAAAACACTTATCGAAATTAAGAATAAACTAATAAAACTGCCGCTTTTACAAGATAGATTAAAGAAGCTTCAAGATGAAATCAACAAGGCAGAAAATAATGTTCAGTTGTTGCTAGATAGATATGAGAAAGAAACACTAGATGTAGAGAATCTAAAAAAAGATTCTCTATCGGTAACCATTCTCAAGTTCGTTGGAAAGTATGAGGGTAAGATTACAAAAGAAACAGAAGAAATGCTTACGGCAAAATTGGAATACGATAAGGCAATTGGACGAGTTAATGAACTAAATAATGAGAAGGATATACTTACAAACAGAATAGCTAAATTGAGCAAAGAAAGAGAGTTGTACGAACAAGAGCTAAAAAGACGTGAAGAAATAGTAAAGAGCAATTCAGCTGATACAGTTTCAGAAAGATATATGGAGCTTGAAGCGGAACAAAATTTATTGGCAAGACAAATTATTGAAACAGATGAAGCAATAAAAGCAGCAAAAAAGGTGATTGATACAGCAGATTGCACAATTAAAAATCTTGACAGTGCAGAGCAATGGGCAACCTATGATGCTTGGACAAAGGGTGGAATATTTAGCTATTTGGCAAAATATGACCATATAGATGAAGCCCAGGAAAATGCAAATCGATTACAGTCACAGATAAAGGATTTACAAAAAGAGCTTAAAGATCTAGATAATATTGAGGATGTATCTTTTTACGGTGTAGATTCTACAACAAGAACAATAGATTTTTGGTTTGACAATATATTTACCGATATGGCTGTAAGGGATAGAATTCGTGATGACAACAAAAGTTTGAGGAATCTTAGAGACAAAATTGATAAGATTATTATGTATCTTGAAAAAAGCAAAGAGGAATTGTCTCAAAAGATCACAGAAGTCGAAGCTAAAAAGAGTGATCTGATTATTTCAGCGTAATTTCAGGTGATACCTATAAAATAGGAAATAGTTTAGACAATTAAAATGTTGATTATTTTAGCACTAATGTTTATCATAGAATAAAAAATGATTTAGGGGTAAGTAATGGATATTGATGAGAAGTTGATAGAAGACGCAAAAAAGCATTATGAGAAGTTATTGCAAATTTCTGAAAGAATGAAGCTAAGAGGCTATTGGGATGAAATACAGTCGATAAATGAAAACATTGAGCAGCATATACAATCGCTTTTTCTCGAAATTCTCGGAAAAGAGGTTGGTATTGACAATGAAGAATTATACTTTATAAATACTATTCTAAGAAAGAATTATTCAAAAGGAAAACTTGCATGTGAACATGCAAGATCAAAGGGCAGACCGCTTATACAAGTACCTGTTTACTTGACTTCATGTATAAAAATGGATCTGTTTGATCAAACGTCGTATTCCTATGAACTAATAGATTGTATCAAAAATCTCGGCATGGCATTGATGATATCAGACCATGATTTTTCAGAAAAAGAATGCGAATTTATAAATGCTTATATTTCATGTATTACTGAGCTGGTTGACAGATTTGGAATAAATAAGGCAAATAGGAGTAATCGGATTGATAATGTCGGAAAAAAAGAGCCTGTGAGGGATATGATTTGCAGTTCAAATTATACAGACAGCAAAGAGATAGATAATGCAATTTTGAATATTCTCAGAGAACTCGATAATATGACCGGGCTTGAAAAAGTAAAAAGTGAGGTAAAAGCATTAGTGGACTTGATAAAGGTCAGAAAAATCAGGTCAGAAAGAGGGCTTCCTATAGTACCTATGAGTTTTCATTTGGTTTTTACAGGGAATCCAGGTACAGGGAAAACAACAGTAGCAAGGTTGATTTCCAAGCTTTACAATCAACTCGGATTATTACCTACCGATAATGTAGTTGAAGTGGATAGGGCAGGGTTGATTGCAGGATATGTGGGACAGACAGCAGCTAAGGTGCAGGAGGTAATAAACAAAGCTTTAGGCGGTGTGCTTTTTATTGATGAGGCGTATTCACTAATTAGTGAAAGCGGTGAAAATGATTTTGGGTTTGAGGCTGTCAGTACCCTCTTAAAAGGCATGGAAGACAACAGGGAGAACCTGATAGTGATAGTAGCAGGTTATGAAAATGAAATGAATCGTTTTATTGATTCAAATCCCGGATTGAAATCAAGGTTTAGCAAGTATATTCACTTTGAGGATTATACTCCGGAGCAAATGCTCAAAATATTAAAAAGCCTTTGTATTACTTCGGGGTATGAAATAAGTGAGAAAGCAGAAGATTATGCAATAGATTATTTTTATAAAAAGCAAAGTGTAGATGCTATCGGTTTTGGAAACGGAAGAGGAGTCAGAAATCTTTTTGAGCAGGCAGTTTCTAAACAGGCTGGCAGAATTGTAAGGATGGAGGAGCCCGATAACTCTGAACTTGCGATGTTAGAAATAGAGGATTTCGCTTAATGTTACATATTTATAAAGCATTTGTGATTTATAGCCGCGGATAAAACTCCGCGGCTATTTTAAGTTTAACAACAAAAAGTGAACTGGTGCATATTATGTTAACAAAGAGGAAAATTTTCTCATTCATCAATTTGTAATCACATCATGATTACATTAAAGGAGGAGCTTTTATGGGTAAATCAAGATTTGTAACTTTCTCCAAACTTCTCATTGCACCTATTGTTTTAGTTGCTTCAATCGCTGCACTGTTAATAGCCGGAAATAACTCTGTGTATTATGTATCCTCTAATGGACAAGATTCAAACCCCGGAACAATAGAGCAGCCGTTTAAAACCATTCAAAAAGCTATAAATAGTACAGCTCCAGGTGATACTGTATTAATAAGAGGAGGTACGTACAAAGAAAAGTTGACTGTAAATACATCAGGAACTTCTGGAAAACCTATTACAATAAAGAACTATGAATATGAAAGAGTTATTCTTGATGGAACTGGAGTTTCAGGAAGTTATATGATTCATATATACAATAGAGACTATATAACTATCAAGGGTATGGAAATTCGTAACAATTCAAGAGGTGATACACCTATTGGCATTTTTGTTGAAGGTTATGGCGATGGAATCGAAATTTTGAATAATAAGGTTTACAACATTTATTCAACCGACAACGCACATGGTATTGCAGCCTACGGTACAAACGGAACAAAATCCATCAATAATATTTTGCTACAGGGTAATGAGGTATATAACTGTACACTTGGCTCTAGTGAATCGCTTGTTGTAAATGGAAATGTCGAGAATTTTAAAATTCTCAACAATGTAGTTCACGATAATGATAATATAGGTATTTGCTGTATAGGATTTGAGAATACAGCCCCCGCCAATGATCAGGCAAGAAACGGGTTGGTTTTGGAGAATAAGGTATATAATATAACTTCCAAGTATAATGTTGCTTATGCAGGTGAAGCTTGTTCCGATGGAATATATGTAGATGGGGGAAAAGATATTATCATTGAGAAAAACATTATCTATAACTGTGATATAGGTATTGAAGTGGCTAGCGAGCACTATAACAAGATTGCAAGTAATGTGCTAGTTAAAAACAATCTGATTTATGGTAGTGGTCTTCATGGATTATCTATTGGAGGTGCATCTTCACAGAATGGTTATGCTGACAATTGCACATTCAGAAATAATACACTATACGACAATGCAATAGGGATAAATCTACAAAAATCTATAACGAATTATTTCATTAACAATATTATTTATGACGAGGCTACACTTTTTTATGGGACAGTAGGCTCCAATGTTTTCAAAAACAATCTTTGGTATTCACCTAAAGGTAATAATCAAAATTTATCTACATTCGCAAACCCAAAGTTTATTGATGCCGGTGCATATAATTTTAGAATCTCAAGCGATTCTCCAGCTAGAAATGCCGGAAATAGTGAGACGGCAATAGATTCATCAGAGGTTGATCTGGATGGAAATGCAAGAGTAAGTGAAGGGATTATTGATATTGGTGCATATGAGTATTCAAGCTCAACACCAACATCAACATCAACATCAACACCAACATCAACATCAACACCAACATCAACATCAACATCAACACCAACACCAACATCAACAGCAGCACCAACATCAACAGCAACATCAACATCAACACGAACACCGACACCAACACCAACACCAACACCAACACCAACACCAACACCAACACGAACACTGACACCTGCACCAACAAGAACTGATGACGGTAATATTATGAGTAGGGCAACAATAATTAATATAAATGAAGAATATGTAGCAGATATTGATGGAATTAGGGATAGAGACTGGTTTAAATTCACGACGGCCGTTGGAGGAAATTATATAATACAATCTTTTGGTGATAGCGTGGATACATGGGGTGAATTGTTTGACAGTAATGGACAGTATTTGTCTAGCAATGATGATAGCGGTATAGGTGTCAATTTTAGAATGAGTGTTAATCTTGAAGCGGGTAAAACTTATTATATATATGTTGATGGAAATAAAAAAGGAGCATACAGTATAAAAGTTGAGCTGTCAAATTAATATATTTTTTAAAGAAATCTTTTGAATATACAAATTGTGAAGCGATTTAATCAAGATTATGTATTTTAAGTGTATAATAAAATGAGACCGACAAGATAATAAAAACAGCAATAGTTACCCATAAGGCTCTATTGCTGTTTTCTTTTTCATCTTTATAATCGAAGGAAAGGAGATAATGAATTCCATGTTAGTCTTTGGAAATATCAATTGACAGGTTGTTTTTTTATTGGAATAACCTAAGATAAGATAATAACACATATATATAGTGGTAGTACTAAATTTAATAAGGTAGTGCTAGAATTTTTTTATCGGTATTGTCTAGATTAACATATTGTGTTAATCTAGAAGTGTTAAAAAGGTGAAATAATAAGAATTCAAAATTTATTAGACAAAAGGAAAATGATGACAAATGACAGTGACATTAAGTTCTTTTTTAAGTGACCTAGTTCGAAATCCTGCTTTGGTTATAACAACAATACTAACATTGGGTGTTATATTGGTCAATGGATGGACTGATGCTCCTAATGCAATTGCAACTGCTGTATCTACAAGGTCGGTGAAACCTAAAACAGCTATTGTTATAGCAGCTATATTTAACTTTCTTGGTGTTTTAGTTATGACTATGGTGAATTCTAGTGTGGCACAAACAATTTTTAATATGGTTGACTTTGGAGGGGATTCAAATTTAGCTCTTATTGCACTATGTGCAGCTCTTTTTGCTATTGTTCTTTGGGCAACGACTGCTTGGTGGTTTGGAATCCCTACAAGTGAAAGTCACGCTTTGATTGCAGGAATAAGTGGTGCTGCTATTGCATTGCAGGGAGGCATAAAAGGGATTAATTTTAATGAATGGATTAAGGTCCTTTATGGTTTGGTGCTATCTATTGGATTGGGTTTTGTGATGGGATGGTTGATTGTAAAGATAGTTGAAATTTTGTTTGCGGGGGTCAACAGGACTAAAACCTATACCTTTTTTAAGGATGCTCAAATATTAGGCAGTGCTGGAATGGCATTTATGCACGGTGCACAGGACGGGCAGAAATTTATGGGAGTTTTTATGCTGGGGATGTTTCTTGCAAAAGGACAAAGTGGTGTGACATCATTTCAGATACCACTCTGGCTTATTATCCTTTGTTCGGCTGTAATGGCATTTGGTACTTCTATAGGAGGATATCGTATAATAAAGGCTGTAGGGATGGATATGGTAAAACTTGAAAAACATCAAGGGTTTTCAGCAGACCTTGCAGGAGTTATTTGCTTGTTCATAGCATCTTCTTCAGGATTGCCGGTTAGTACAACACACACAAAAACTACAGCTGTTATGGGGGTTGGAGCGGCAAAACGTGTATCATCTGTAAACTGGGGAATTGTTAAAGAAATGATAATGGCTTGGATTTTGACCTTTCCCGGATGTGGTCTTATAGGTTTTTTGATGGCGCTATTATTTATGAATATTTTTTAGAACAAGCCCATTTCAAAAAATAACCTATACAACATGTGGGTCATAAAGCCCATCAAATCAAATTTTTTGAAATGGCAATTGATTAGTTATTTTTTTGGAATCACCAATATAATTTTAACGAAAGAGGATTGGTAAAATGGCTAGAAAAAAAGACGAATACTATTATGACACCTTTGTGGAGTTAGTTGAATATTCTTGTAAAGCAGCAGATTTATTAAATCAGATTATGAATAATTTCAATGCAGGACAACTTTTGAACAAAGTAAAAGAGATGCATAATATTGAACATGCTGCTGACGAAGCAAGGCATGTAATGACAAAGAAGCTGTTGAAAGAGTTTATTACGCCTATTGATAGAGAAGATATCATGGGTTTGGCAAATTCTATAGATAATCTTACCGATGCAATTGAAGACGTTGTGTTACGTATGTATATGTATAATATAACAAGCATACGCCCCTATGCCTTAAAGATAACTTCCATTATAGTGAAATGCTGTAATTCTTTAAAGGTGGCAATGAGCGAGTTTCATAATTTCAGAAAGTCTAAAACTTTACATGAATTAATTATTGATGTAAATAAGCTTGAGGAAGATGGAGACAAGCTTTACGTTGATGCTATGAGAGATTTATATGTGAATTGTAATGATTTTAAAGAGATATCGGCATGGGAATCCACGTTTCATTTTTTGGAGAAGTGTTGTGACACTTGTGAAGATGTTTCTAATGCGATTGAAGATGTGATAATGAAGAATTCATAGTTTGGTACTGTTTTTGTAAAATATATTTTCAAAAAGTACGTAGTTAGCATATCAGAATTGATTTTATTTAGGGTTTGTTTCTTGTCGTGCCTTTGAAAGAAATAGTAATATTATGGTTCTGATGACATATAATCCTGTAGAACTATATATAAGTATGGGTGTAGTCAGAGGATAGTATTAGTGATGGGGAGAGACTTTATGGAAATAATTAAGGCGATAATTCTTGGTATAATAGAAGGTATTACTGAATGGCTACCAATTAGTAGCACTGGGCATATGATTTTAGCAGATGAATTTATAAGTCTCAATATGGATCCTGAATTTAAGGAAATGTTTTTTGTTGTAATTCAGCTCGGTGCTATTTTGGCAGTGATTTTGCTGTATTGGAGCAAGTTGTTTCCTGTAGCCTTCGGTAAAAAGCTTGGAGCAGGAAAGAATAATGTTCCTTTTTGGGAAAGGTTTGAGTTGAAACAGGATACAATTTCTTTATGGCTAAAGGTTTTGGTTGCAATTATACCTGCAGCAATAATTGGAATACCCTTTGAAGATAAAATAGATGCTATGTTCTATAATTATAAAGTAGTCACGGCTGCATTAATTATTTATGGTGTTTTGTTTATACTTTTGGAAAACCGAAATAAGAAAAAGAAGTCTTTGGTAAAAAATTTCGAGCAACTTACTTACAAAACAGCGTTAATGATAGGAGTTTTTCAGGTACTGTCCTTGATTCCCGGTACTTCACGCTCCGGATCTACTATTTTAGGAGCAATTCTGATTGGATGTTCTAGAGAAATAGCTGCGGAGTTTTCGTTCTTTTTGGCTATACCGGTTATGTTTGGAGCAAGTCTTATTAAAATTATGAAGTTTGGATTGAGTTTTTCGAGTCAGCAATTGATTATCCTGATTACAGGTATGTTTGTTGCCTTTATAGTATCCATTTTGGCAATAAAGTTCCTTGTAGGGTATATTAAAAGAAACGACTTCAAGGCTTTTGGTTATTATAGGATAGCACTTGGTTTGGTTTTGGTTGCTTATTTTGCATTATTCAGATAGAATAAATTATTGAAGAAGGACGGTAAATACTGTTCCTTCTTTTTTTGTGCTTTATACTGAGATTTTCCATTCAATCAAATTATTATCTTGAACCATCATTCGTGTAACATCTGTTTTAATGTAGTTTATCCACTTAATTTGACTCTGTATCGTCACTTCTTATGAGAAGTCAAAACATTGGTATTTGCAAGCTTAAATAATAAAAAGCCATTTCCGTATACCATACCTAAGATTAAAATAATCTAGAGTAAGATTTAAGGGTATTTTAAGTAGTATGAGATATAATACTAGTATAGATTACAATGTTAAATGTTTGTTAAATAAATGTTAAATAGCAGTAAAACAATGTGCTTGAAGGTTTACAAGGTTGAAATTCAGGGGGGGATTTGGTATTATAAACGGGTGAATACAAGAGGTAAATACATATTGTTTGAATTAATTACAGTATTTATAAAATAATAGTATATGTATATTTTTATTTTGAATTTAGATTCAAAACATTTTATTAATATTCAAGTTAATTAATATTTAGATATATATAATTTTCTTAGGAGGGGTTATGATTGTCTTCAGAATTGGTTAGTATGATTTTTGGTCTTCTAGGTGGACTAGCTGTATTTATTTATGGAATGAATCTTATGTCTGATGGACTCCAAAAGGCTGCTGGTGAACGTATGAGAAGGATACTGGAGGTGCTTACCGGTAACCCAATTGTAGCAGTATTGGTAGGAGCTTTGGTTACGACACTCCTTCAGAGCAGCAGTGCCACAACGGTTATGGTAATAGGTTTTGTTAGTGCAAGATTAATGACCTTAAATCAGGCTATAGGTGTAATTCTTGGGGCTAATATAGGTACAACAATAACGGCCCAGTTAGTTGCTTTTAAAGTGGGGCACTATGCTTATCCAATCGCAGCATTAGGTTTTATTCTCTTCTTTTTCTTCAAAAGAAACATCGTCAAGTATATCGGACAAACTATCTTTGCTTTCGGACTTCTATTTATGGGACTTAATATAATGGGGGATGCTATGGAGCCTCTTGCTAAAAGCCAAGATTTTGCACTTTTGATGGCTAGATTGAGCGACTACCCTATTCTTGGTCTTATTATCGGTACTTTATTTACACTTTTAGTTCAAAGCAGCAGTGCGTCTATAGCGGTGCTTCAAAATCTTGCCCAACAATCGGGAAGTGACGGAAAAGCTTTGATAAGTTTGACTACAGCGTTACCGATTCTTTATGGGACTAATATTGGTACTACTATTACTGCACTACTTGCTTCTATCGGGGCTAGGATAAGTGCAAAGAGAGCAGCGATAGCCCATTCGGTATTTAACATTGTAGGGTCTATAATATTCATGTTTTTTATTCCTGCATTTGCATGGTTTATTCAGAAAATCTCTCCAGGTGGTAATGAAGCCGTTATTATTTCTAGGCAGATAGCAAATGCTCACACTTCATTTAATTTAATAAACACTTTATTGTGGCTGCCTTTTATATGGCTTTTGGCAAAAATTGTTACCTTTTTGGTTAGAGGTAATGAAGACGAGATTGAAAAAAGAGTTTTGTACCTTGATTATAAAGTTTTACATAATCCTGCCATTGCAATGGATCTTGCAACAAAGGAACTGACGAGGATGGCTACGCTAGTACAGCAAATGATGGCGGATTCAAAAAATTCTTTTACGGAAGCAGATATGGATAGGGCCAAAAAGGTGCTTGAAATAGAGGAGCTTGTTGATATACTTCAGGGGGAAATTGTAAAATACTTATCTACCATGTTGTCCGAAGGTACACTTACAGAGCGTCAGTCAATAAGATTGTCAGGGCTTATGCACGTAGCTAATGATATCGAAAGAATGGGTGACCATTGTAAGAATGTAGTTGAATTTGCAATGCAAAAGGAGAATGAAAAAATTCCTTTCTCTAAAGATGCTATAGCGGATGTTAGTGAGACATTTAGCGTACTAAATCAAATGGTAGATGATGCTATTCACTCCCTTAGAGATGAGAATACCGAACTTGCTAAAAAAGTTCTTTATGAGGAAAATGAAGTTGACAATCTTGAGAGCAAGCTTCGTGTTAGACACTTAGAAAGGCTTAATTCAGGCTTGTGTAATCCAAAATCTACAGTAATATTTATTGAACTTATACACAATCTTGAAAGAATTGGAGACCACTGTAACAACATTGCAGAGGCTGTTCTACATGACAAGGAAAATAGACCGCTTCACAACGATCCACAGTCTGTATAGCATATTATGAGTACTGAAGTAAAGGAAAAACCAAACTAAATAAATTTATAGAATTTAGACTATTTTATTCTTGACATGAACCCAAAAATATGATTTAATTGGAATGTGTCAAAAGCTCTGAATGGGCGAATATATACACCCTGAAGGAGGTGCGGATAATGTTAAATGGTACAGTGAAATGGTTCAATGCTGGTAAAGGTTTTGGATTTATTGAAAGAGAAGATGGTGAAGATGTATTTGTTCACTTTTCAGCAATAAATGTTGATGGTTATAAATCTCTCAATGAAGGACAAAAAGTTCAGTTTGAGGTTGAAAATGGTCAACGTGGCCTTCAGGCAAAGAACGTAATTCCTTGCTAAACCCAAAACTTGGGTACGTTTAGCACCAATTTATTTAGAATTTGCTTTGCAAATTCTAAAACAAAAAAATGACATTAGCTATTGGGCTGATGTCTTTTTTTGTGCTATACTAAAGAATTAAAATATAGAGTTTGATTTGATAAGGCCATTTCAAAAAATAACCTATACAATATTTAAGTCACAAAGCCCACTAAATCAGATTTTTTAAAATGGCGATTGCAAAGTTTTTATCGGGAATCACCTAACTTGTGGGTTTTAAAAATTAATTGTTTATTTTAAGTTCTTAGTGGTAATAAATATCTTGTGATAAATCAAATATTTTATGATGATAAGCACTTAAAATAACTTATTAATGATATAATACTTTTAGGTTATTCAAAAACTAATCGATCAGCTGCCAAAAGAAAAACTATTGTTTAAGTTTTCTATTTTGCAAGACGAAATTCCTATATATGGAGCCATAGGAGCATCCATGATTGGATTTTTGAAATAAACAAAGCAGATTGTTTTTTTGAAATAGCCTTACTAATAAATAAAAGAAAAAGTTATAGGAGGTAATTTATGAAGAGTCTAAAAGGAACAAAAACAGCGGAAAACTTATTAAAGGCATTTGCAGGAGAATCCCAAGCGCGTAATCGTTATACATTTTATGCTTCTGTTGCAGACAAGGAAGGATATAAGCAAATAAAGAACCTTTTCATCGAAACTGCGGATAATGAAAAGGAACATGCAAAGAGATTCTACAAATTCCTTGTAGCAGGTTTAGAAGGAGAGCTTCCGGCAGCAATAGAAATAACAGCAGGTTTTCCTGTTGCATTTGGAACAACACTTGACAATTTAAAGGCAGCAGCCGATGGAGAAAATGAAGAGTGGTCAGACCTTTATCCTGAATTTGCAAAAATTGCTGAGGATGAAGGATTTTCAGAAATAGCAACAGCTTTTAGAATGATTGCCAAGGTTGAAAAGCACCATGAAGAAAGATATAGAAAACTCGCTGAGAATGTAGCAAATGGTGTAGTATTCAAGAAGAGTGAAAAAGTTGTTTGGAAATGTTCAAACTGCGGATATATTCATGAAGGAGCTGAAGCTCCAGACAAATGTCCTGCATGTGCACACCCTCAATCATATTTTGAGTTGAATACAGAACCATATTAGGATAAGAGGAGATTTTAAATGTTAAAAGAATTTAAAGAATTCGCGATGAAGGGTAACGTTTTGGATTTGGCAGTTGGTGTTGTAATAGGAGCTGCCTTTGGTAAAATTGTTACATCCCTCGTTAGTGATATTATAATGCCTGTAATTAGTATTTTTACTAAAGGGCTTGATTTTGAAAATTTATTTATTAGCCTTGATGGTAGTAACTATGCAACCTTAGCAGCTGCCAAAGAAGCAGGTGCTGCAACTTTAAATTATGGTGCTTTTATCAGCAATATTATTGACTTCCTGATAATTGCCTTCTCAATATTTATTGTAGTTAGACAATTAAATAAGCTTACTAAAAAGAAGGAAGTACCTGCGCCTAAGAAAACTAAGCAATGTAAGTTTTGTTTAAGCGAAATTCACATTGATGCCGCAAGGTGCCCTAATTGTACTTCAGAGTTAAAAAAGTAGAATATGAAGATTTTTAGACAATAATCAATGCGCCGATGAGAAACATGTGTACCTCATCGGCGCATTTGTTGTGCTATTTTATAGATGGAAGAGTTAAAACAAAGACTCGAAGCTATAGGTGTTTTAGTTTATAATGAATCTTAAGAAAATTTTAATAATTATATATAGTGTTTTGTAAAATTTACCTGCTAAGCTTATATAAGAGGCAGGTGATATAAGATGTATTGTTACTAAAAAGTCTTGGGGGTCAGTATTAATGGATAAATATAATGTTTTGGTATGTGATGATGACAAGGACATAGTTAATGCTTTAGAAGTGTATTTAAAACAGGAAAATTACGATGTTGTAAAGGCATATACCGGTAAACAGGCCTTGGAAGTTTTGCAGGATCAAAAGATTCATCTGATTTTATTGGACATCATGATGCCTGAGATGGATGGCTTAACTGCAACAGTCAAAATCCGTCAAGAACTGAATATACCAATAATAATGTTATCGGCAAAGTCTGAGGATACAGATAAAATTATAGGGCTTAATTTTGGTGCTGATGATTATGTAACAAAACCTTTTAATCCATTGGAACTTCTAGCAAGAGTTAAGTCTCAATTGAGAAGGTATACTTTACTTGGTGGATCAGAAGAAAAGAGCGGGATTATTAAAACCGATGGATTGGAGATTGATACAGAGGCTAAGGAACTCCGACTAGATGGAGAAAATGTTAAGCTAACAGCTACGGAGTATGGTATAGTATTATTTCTTATGAAGAATATTGGTAGGGTGTTTTCTATAGAGCAAATATACCAGAGTGTTTGGAATGAACCTCTGTACTCGTCGGAGAATACTGTAGCTGTGCATATTCGACGTATCAGAGAAAAAATTGAAATTAATCCAAAAGAACCTAAATATTTAAAGGTGGTGTGGGGTATTGGTTACAAGATTGAGAAATATTAGGTATTCAACAGTAACAAAGGTTATTGCAGTAATTTTGGCATGGCTCAGCTTTATTATTACTATAATAGGTGTTTGGTATTTAGATGATAATGAAAATATTGCTTATAGTAGTAGTTATTTTGATACCTATCAATTTCAAGAGGAGTATTCAAGAACAATTCATAATGTTGTTGAGTACTATGTAAAGTTGAAAAGTGAGGAAAATATTAGGTCATCTGGAACTGATGAAGCTGTTATTCAAAACAATCTAGAGCGTTATAGTATTATTAAAGATAGGCTTTCTAAACAAATTAACTTTGTATATTACATAAAAGATAAAAGTACAGGAGAGACTATTACAAATACCGATACTGTAAAAAATACAGACTTTTTTACAGAGCAGGAATCAATGGCGCATTTTTATAATGATGGATATAATTATCCATACTTTTTACGGTATCATAATGAAATATTAGAAATGTTGCAAGGCACTTCATACGAAGTCTATACTGCTGTTGTAGAGCCATTGAAAAAAGGTGATGTATATTATGAAAACTATATTTCATATGAAAAAATAAAAAATACTACGAATTACTGGTTTATTGCAGTCATCGTTTCTTTAAGTATAATGATACTGATGTTAGTCTATCTTTTTTATTCAGCAGGTCGTAAAAATGGTATAGAAGGAATAAGTTTATCTAAGTCTGACAAGATCTATTTGGAAATACATACATTGATGGTATTTATAGCAGCTATAATATCGCTATGGTTTTTGAGTCAAATCCCCTTTTATGTAGAACATACAACAAGTTTTTATATTCCAATTATACTTATATTGAGTGTTGATTTTTTTATAGGATTAGCTTATCTTCTGTCTATAACCAGAAAATTAAAGTCTGAGACAATAAGAGATAATTATTTAGTTTTAAAGGTTTTTTATAAAGTGAGTTCTTTTGTCAAACTTTGCTTTAACGGTAAGTTATTTAAAACATGGATACTGTTATTTCTATCTTTATACGTTTTTATAAATAGTGTATTATCTTTCGTTATAGCATTTTTTTTCGAAAGATTCTTAGATTATATATTTCATGGGTATTATGAGTTGTATTATGGAATTATATTTATTTTTGCAACAGTTCTGTTTATAGCTATGAATATTTTTGTTTTCTATATGACAGCAAAGTCTTTGAAATCATTGCCGGAGATTATGGAAGCCGCAAAACAGATATCCTCCGGAAATCTTGATTATCAACTTAATACAGCAAGTATGTCTGTTACATTTTCAACCTTTGCAGAAAATATACAAAGCATACAAGGTGGTCTTAAAAAAGCGGTTGACGAGGCTATAAAGGGAGAAAGAATGAAAACCGATCTTATTACTAACGTTTCCCATGATTTAAAGACACCGTTGACTTCTATAATAAATTATGTTGATTTGCTGAAAAAGGAGCCTATGGAGAATCAAAAAGCACAGGAATATATAAATGTATTAGATGAAAAGTCAACAAGGTTAAAGGCGCTTATAGAGGATTTGATTGAGGCAAGCAAGGCGTCGAGTGGAAATTTGTCTGTTGATATACAGAAGGTTGATTTATGCGAACTTGTTATGCAGGCTTTTGGAGAGTATAGGGAAAAATTAGAAAAATGCGGACTGGATATAAGGACTAGTACTGTTGATAAGAATATATTTGTGCAGGCTGATGGAAAGCATATGTGGCGTATTATCGAAAATCTTCTGTCAAATGTCTTAAAGTATTCTATGAAGAATTCAAGAGTTTATATCAGTCTAACAAGGAGCGAGCTTTATGGAGTATTGACAATTAAGAATATATCAGAACTTCCACTCGAAATGCCTGTGGAGCAGTTGACAGAACGTTTTGTAAGGGGGGATATATCTAGAACAACTGAAGGTTCAGGATTGGGTTTGTCTATCGCTCAAAGTCTTACTAATATGCAAAAGGGAAATTTGAATATCGAAATAGATGGAGATTTATTTAAAGTAGTGTTAGAGATACCATTGTGGAGCTGATTTAGATATTTCTATATATATAAATAGAAAATACTTAAAATAAAAAGCTGTTGTAAGTTGTAATACTTACAACAGCTAAAAATTTGTTTATGCTTAAATTATTCTATTTAAATTAGAAAGCGCCATCATATGAAACACCTGGTTGTGGAGTTTTTCCTTTAGCACTAAATAGTTCACTTAATGTTACAAATGCATAACCTTGATTTTGAAGTGTTGGAATTATTATATCCAACGCATCAGGTGTTGGGTGATTTCCAGGTTGTGTACAGTGCATTAATACTATGGAACCATCTCTAACACCGCTGGTTACTATTTGGGCTCTTGCTTGAGCAGTTGTTGCTGATCCGCCGTTCCAGTCTTGTGCTACAACACCAACTACAAATGGCATTCTTATTGTAGAAGTCATAGCTCCTCCAACTGCAATGTTTGGTGCACGGAAGAATTTAGGGTCTGAACCAGTAAACTGCTTAACAGCAGCATTAGTTTGACTAATCTCCTGACTTATTTGAGAAGAAGACATACTGTTCATGCTTTGGTGGCTCCATGAATGGTTGCCGATTTCATGGCCTCCACTAACAATGCTTCTCATAACTGAATCTTGACCATTGATTTTATTACCAACAACCATAAAAGTAGCTTTAGCGTTGTATTTCTTTAACTTATCAAGTACTAAAGTTGTTTGGCTACTTGGACCATCATCAAAGGTTAAAGCAACAAGTTTTTTGCCTGCAATTGATGTTGGAGGTGTAGTAGGAACAGGAGTAGGATTAGCACTTGCAGCGCTTGTACTAAATGCAAACGAATCAATATTTACTGGTCCATTGAAGCATAAGTATAGGTCTTGTGTATTTGAAGCACCACTAACAGAAGTTGATAACTCTGTATATGTGTCCCAACCGCCTGTTGAAGGTACACTTAAAGAACCTATAGAACTTCCACTTGAACTACCAAGTCTTAATTGAATAGTTGTGCTTGCATCACCACCGTAAGCAACACGAGCTTTGAATGACCTTGCTCCAGATCCAAAGTTAACATTTTTATATACAATGTAGTTGCCGTCTTCTATATATCCCAAACCGCTACCGCCATTGTCAGTACCAACAGTTTCAATAGTTGTTGATTCTACACTGCTGTAGTTTTCTGCTTGTATTGTACTAAAAGCATCTATTGCGGTTCCTGGATTAGAAGTAGGATTAGTAGGCGTAGTTGATGTACCTAAATCGATCATCCCTAACAGATGCTGTCTCAATAATCCAAAATCAATGGAAGTAAACGAACCGTCTTTGTCTACATCAGCATTTGCAGGTAATGATTTTGTTATCCCTAATAAGTACAGTCTGTAAGCTGCAAAATCAAGAGAATCAACTTTACCACTATTGTCTACATCACCGAGTAATACTGTATTGCCACCGGTATTGCCGCCGGTATTACCACCAGTATTACCACCAGTATTACCGCCAGTGTTACCACCAGTATTACCGCCAGTGTTACCACCAGTGTTGCCGCCAGTATTACCACCAGGAGCTGCTCCGTTTATTAAAATATCCATTTTTGTTACATCTGCTTTACCACTACTTTGATATCCCTCTACAACAAGAGAGATCTCATAAAACTTACCCATTTTCATGCCTCTAGCTTCCCATGCCTTAAAGTGTTCACTTACAGATATAGTTCCGCTAGTACGTTTTTGCTGACGAACACTCCAATATTGTTGGAAAGTTGCAGTACCTTTGATAG
>JAEZUI010000170.1 GCA_023421115.1 Bacillota bacterium
TTCACGAGCGAAAGCTTGAATTAAAGATTTAATTTGCATGACACTAGTTGTGAGGCAGTGAAGTGTTGAAAGCCGATAGAGGCAAGTAAGTTTGTTTGTTGGAAAGCCGGATGAATCGAAAGGTTCCAGTCAGGTTTGGAGGAGGGGAAAAGATGGAGATCACTTCAAAGTCTTACCTATTCCTATGTCGCACGCTAACGAGGGTCATCCCAAGGAAGTCCGTTCGAGGACGTCGGTAACGCAAAACGTTCTACGACATGGGAGGAGGGCGACGCATCCATACGCCGATTGGATCAGTTGTACTACGAAGAATTTGTTTTAGGAGGATATTTATATGAATAAGCAAAAATGTAGCTTAATGATCATAGTATTAATGATGATGATACTTGTATTCGGAGTTATGGGTTGTATGTCGAAAAAAGAAGAAACAAGTTCAGAATCAAAGAAATCAGGTGTTGAAAAAAATTATGGTTTAGCATATCAATCTGGTACTTATAATATAGATGATAATGATTCTAAAGATACATTTGATACCACGGATGTTGTGCCTGATGAAAATACATTAATAACTAATTTAGAAAGTAAAGATTATGATATAGAACAGACAGAAACAGTATTTGATTCAAATATTAATGCTATGACTATTTCTGCTAAAAAGAAAAATTCATTCTTTGTAATCACATATCGTCTCGATCAAACGGAAGCAGATAAGGTTTTTGAATTATATGAGAAGAAATTTATCGAAGATGATTACTATATAATGGCGAAGAATGGCACATTTGTTTATTGTATTAGTGATGACATTAGCTTTAGGGATGCTGGTTTTAATGAATTAGCTAATTCTGGTATACAATATATTAATCATGATAATTTTAAGGCTAGGTAATAATCATGTGCGTAGAATTTGGTATGGTTAATCCATATCACGTAAAGCGTTCTTGTTGTAAGACATCAATTGGATTTAAATGATAATGCAAAATTAGTATTAAAAGAACTTGAGCCATACATACAACAAATTAATGAGAAAGATAAATGCCCTGGAACTAAGTTGCTTGGGCATACTGCAGTAGTTCATTATTATACTTTAAACAATGAGTCAAAAGAGATACTAAAAAAACATGCAGAAGGATTGTATTCTTGGGTACAGCCAGACTTACCAGAAGATTTGTCTTTCTTAAAACAAGACGGAACTTCATGGCTTATAAATACTGCCCATGAAAGTTTCAGTCATGTTGATAGTAATAACAATGACGAAATTGAAATGTAAAAAAGCTTACATGTTATAAAACACGTAAGCCTGTATATTCTTGGTTGCGGGGAGCGGATTTGAACCACTGACCTTCGGGTTATGAGCCCGACGAGCTACCATACTGCTCCACCCCGCGATATATTGGTGCCGAAGACCGGAATCGAACCGGTACGGGAGGTAAATCCCGCAGGATTTTAAGTCCTGTGCGTCTGCCAGTTCCGCCACTTCGGCATTTTATATGTCACTCTCTCAAGCGACTTTCTTATTATAATACAAGTCGACTTCTATGTCAACACAAATTTCGTGGTAATTTTAAGAAAATTATTATTACTACATTATTATATGATTTTTCTTTCAAATTGATTCATAGTTTAAAAAATAAATTGCAATATAAGAATGGACTTTGTCTAAAGTAAAGAAACGGATTTAGTCATATAACCAAATCCGTTTTCATATATAATAAAATTAATATTAAGCTAATGTATAGGCAAAAATGCACATACCAATAAAAGATTATTGTCCATGAAAGCCTAATAAAACTTCTTCTAAAAAGATTAGTATTGAGCAGATCTCTTGTATCCGCCTCCACCTCTTTTTGATTCGAAATTCTTTTTCAAGTCATGAAGTTTCTCGTCGCTGTCTTTCATAAACTTAGACATAAGATCTTCAAATGACAAATTTCTAGCATTCCCTTTGTTCAAATCCACCTCAACAGGGTTACTAGACTTCACAACTGGCTTTGGATCTAAAGCCTTTTTAATAGACAAACTTATCTTTCCGTTTTTGTCCACAGAAATAATTTTGACTTTTACAATTTGGCTTTCATTAAGATGTGCTTTTATGTCCTTAACATACTCTTCGGCAACTTCTGAGATGTGAACCAATCCGGTCTGACCATTAGAGAGTTGAACGAAAGCTCCAAAATTGGTAATGCCAGAAACTTTTCCTTCAACAATTTTACCTACCTCAACGAGCATAAATTTAATAATCCTCCTGATTATATAAAGTAATATGATTATATAACATATGCCGTTATAAGTCAAGTATCAACTAGATGTGCCAAATGTGCTAATTGTTGACATCAACAAATACACGTTCACCATGTTTAACCATACCAAGCTTTTCTCTTGCTATTTTCTCAATACTTTCATCAGAATTTATTTCTTCACTTTGTCTTATAAGCTTCTCTTTATTTTCTTCTTCCGCCTGTATTTTAGAATTAATACCCTCCAGCTGAGCTTGTTTTGCATAAAGAATCCCCTGTTGACTTATCAACAGGTAAGTTAAGTATGCAATAGCACCCAAAAAAAGTACAGTTCCAATCCTAGACTTTTTTCTTTTGTTCATAAAGTTACTCTCCCTCAACACAATACATTTATATATTATCCTAAAAGTGAATCATATAGGATTTGTGTCGTATATTTGTAGCAATAAATATGCATATAATATTATTTATTCTACAACTTTTAGAAAAATCCTCCTATATTTTAGAAATATTATTTAAGAGAAAATTACCCTTCACAAATCTATATCTTTTTAATAATGTTCTTAAACCTTTTTTTCCAAACACAGAACTTACTCAATTTAGCTTTACTAGCTCTTCGAGCTTTACCGAATATTATTCTTAAACCATTATAGAGTATTTTTGCTGGTACTTTCAATATTCTAAACAAAATTTTGAAAGGAAACAACAAAATAATGCACACAGTACATAAAACCTTATACACTATCTTTATTACAAAAAGAAATAATGTTATAATAATCCTACTTAGTAGCAGTGAATACAATATAATACCAATTAAAGCGCCTATAAGCAGATATCCTCTGAGTTCTCCGTCATTGCTCATATAAACAACTGCAAAAAGTACTAGAGCCACTAAAATCCAATAAACAAAGTCCTCAAAATATACAATTAAATTACTTGTCTTTATAGCCTTCCTTCTTATTCTAAAGATATCGTAGATAAAGGCTATAATCATTCCTCCTAAAACACAACACAAAAATACATATGCTTGATTTCCAACAGAAAATAACAATTTAATCACGTATCCTTTAGGCCATTTCAAAAAACACCTATACAATGTTTAGGTCACAAAGACCATCACAGAAACTTAAAAGCTTCCTAGCAAAGGAGCATTATTTTGCCGTGCAATAAATATAAATTATATTTTTGAAATGGCGATTGCAAAGTTTTTGGATTCACCTTATCTAAACATTTTTGAAAAGAAACCCATACCTTTAGATCTTGAACCTTCACTGTCATTGTATTCACAACTTATAATATAGCCTTCAACACTTAGTTCTGAATTGTCAATACTCAATTTGTTAATATGCAAGTCTTCACCACATATAATAAGAAGACCTAATTCTGTTTCAATTTCTACAGTTTCATCATCAAAACTTCTTACTTTGAGAACACCCGACACACTGAGCTTTTCCCTGTTCTCCAATATAAGGTTTTGAGTAGTCTGTCTTGATAATTTCTTTTCTTCATTCATTTTAATCCCCCTAGCACTTATAATATGCGTTCAAAAGAACTGGAATTAATTATACTTAGGCCATTTCAAAAAACAACCTATACAACACTTAGGTCACAAGGCCTGTCACAGAAGCTTAGAAGCTTTCAAACAGAGATACATTATTTTGCTCTGCAAAAAATGTAAGTTATATTTTTTTGAAATTGTAATCGCAAAGCTTTTTTGAATCACCTTATAATATTTATGCCTGTACAAAACAAAAAATACCTATAATAAAAAAGAATATCTCCTTAAGGAAATATTCTTTTACGTTAAAAGCAATGTATTCAAAACTTATAAAATTTTAAACATTTCTTTAGATTCAGCTTTTAAAACGTGCTCACTGATGGATATAACTTCTACTTTAGTATTGCTATTTCCAAACTGAATTTCAATTACATCCCCTACTTTGATTTCCGATCCCGGCTTTGCAACTTTATCATTTATTTTTACTCTACCATTTTCGCAAGCCTCATTTGCCAAAGTACGCCTTTTAATAAGTCTTGATATTTTAAGGTATTTATCGATCCTCATAAATATTCCCCCCGTTTGTACTAGTTTTCAGTGTATAATCTTAGGCTTTAAGACCTCAGAACATATGAAGTGATACGCAACAATACTTATCTTTCATAATCTAAAAGGGGCTATTGCAAGGAATTAATCATTAATATAGTGAAGACTTTGTAAAATCCACTATAGATCTTAATGATTAATATATTTTGCAACAGCCCTTCTTTGCATGAAATTTGCACAGCAAATTCCTATTGTATTAAAACTCTTACCCTTCAATAAACATCTAAACGCCTAGGGATACTAAACCCCGTTGCCTTTATTTACACATTAAATTATTTATTGACTATATCTTTCAAACCTTTACCTACTTTAAATACTGGGGCCTTTGTTGCTGGGATATCTATTTCTTCCTTTGTTTGTGGATTTCTACCCTTTCTTGCTGCTCTTTCTCTTACTTCAAATGTTCCAAAACCTACTAATTGGATTTTATCTCCTTTAGATAGAGCTTCTTCTACACTCTCTATAAAAGCATTAAGCGCTTTTTCTGCATCCTTCTTTGATAAATCACCTTTTTCTGCCATACTTGTAACTAAATCTGTCTTATTCATAGTTCAATCCTCCTAATAATTATATTGTATTATTTTTTGAAACCCATAAGTTTCAGCTGCAAAATTACATTGTATTAACAACTTTAACAAGCAGATTCTTTATATTCTACACTTTCCGTAAATCTCCTCCTCCTGTTTGATAATTTATCAAAAATATTTTTTATAGCTTATGTATTTTTGACTTATTCCACAACTCGTCCATCTCCTGTAATGACATATCTTCTAGTTTTTTACCCTCTTTTTTGCTTTCTGTCTCAATGTACTCAAACCTTTTGATGAATTTATTGATAGAACCTGTTAATGCAAGTTCAGGCTGCACTTTTAAGAATCTGGTCAAGTTTACGATGGAAAATAATACATCTCCCACCTCATCAGTTATTCTTTCCACATCTTTACTTTTATATACGTCCTTTAATTCAACTATTTCTTCATCTACTTTTTTTATCACATCTTCAATATTATCCCAATCAAACCCAACCTGTGATGCCTTTTGTTGTACTTTATAACTTCTCATCAATGCCGGTAGATTTGAAGGCACATCTTTTAGTACACCTGCCTGGCTTTCAATACCCTTTTCCTTCTTTTTTATTTCCTCCCAGTTTGTCAAGACCTCATCGGAAGTCTCAGCTTTTGCCTCTCCAAAAACATGAGTATGCCGCAAAACCATTTTTCTGCAAATTCCTGTTATAACATCATCTATTGTAAAAGTTGCCTCTTCACGTGCTATTTGAGCATGGAAAACAATTTGCAGCAGTAAATCACCCAACTCTTCACAAAGCCTCTTTTTATCTCTTAGATCAATTACCTCAAGAACCTCATAAGTTTCTTCAATCAAATATTTTTTAATGCTTTCATGAGTTTGTTCCCTGTCCCAGGGGCAGCCATTTTCACTCCTAAGCAACTTCATAATATCTAGCAAATCCGAAAAAGTATATTTGTCCTTTAGCATAACACCAACTCCTCATATGTCAATTTATTAATGGCTAGTGTAAAGTTATTTTAAATTAGGTTATTCCTAAAAAAACTTTGCAATCGCCATTTCAAAAAGTCTGATTTACATTTTTTGCACTGCAAAATAATGTTCCTCTGTTTGAAAGCTTTTAAGCTTTCATGACGGGCTTTATGCCCAAATATTGTATAGTTATTTTTTGAAATGGCCTTACCTAATTACTAATTATACCACTAATTATAAAACAGCATTAGTAAATACGGTTTTTTTAATAAAAAAATTTGTTTAATGTTACATTCTTCAATAATGTGAATAGTATATATAGATAACGTACACTAAAGTTAAATTTATATAGCGCTTAAACGTTATCTAATTTAGATGAAAAACTTCCTTTAAAATTTAGTTCTAGAGTTTTTCATCTATAGTAAACATAAAATGAATATCTTAAGCATCGATCAATTACAAAAAATATGAGTTTGCCTTGATATCCAAAAGGAGGAGTGCTTGATGTACCCAAATATATGTCCACTTATGTTAAGAGCCACCTATAAAATTATTATTAACACAAGTGCTCGAACTTTAACCTTATATAAAGACGGAAAGTGGTTTAGATCTTATCGAGTTGCTGTAGGTAAACCCGCAACTCCAACACCTAAAGGAACCTTTCGTATAAAAAACAAAGCTGCTAATCCCGGAGGACCCTTTGGCGCAAGATGGCTTGGCCTCAGTATCACATCCGGAGGTTATGGCATCCATGGTACAAATAATCCTTCTTCTATAGGAAAGGCTGTTTCTAACGGGTGCATTAGAATGTATAACAACGATATTATTTTCTTGTATAATACTGTCCCTGTCGGAACCACTGTACAGATAATTTGAGGGCTCTTATGCAATGGAACCCCTTATCTTATACAAAAATAACAGGTACTCTTAATGGCTACCTGTTATTTTTGCAATACAAAGTTATTTTCATTTTACCTCTTACATGTCTCTCGCAAAACATTTTACATTCATTCTTTTAATTTTAGAGAAATCATGTACATCTGTCTATTGAACTCAAAATCTTAATGTAAAATACTAATTATAGTTCAATATATTTTAACTTTTGTATTTACTGTTCCATTTGTTTACCTAGAAAGCCCGCAGCTGTCTGTGCAAGTTTTGCTTCAATTTCTCCCATACGTACATTTGGGTCAGTTGACAAAAACATAACTGCGCCGATAGGATCTCCTTCTGAAATTATTGGAGATACTACCTGCGACGAATACCTCTTCTCTCCATTTTCATCTGCTAGAATTGTAATCGTCTTTTCTTCAGGAGCTTTTACAACCAAAGTGTTCTTCTCTTCTATTATTCTCTCCACATCAGAACTTAAAGACTTTTCAAGAAACTCTTTTTTGGCAGCACCTGAAACTGCAATAATAGTATCTCTATCGGAAATACATGTTATGTGACCGCTTGTCTTATGAAGTGAATCTGCGTACTGAGCAGCAAAATCACTTAGCTCACCTATGGGTGAATATTTCTTTAAAATAACTTCTCCTTCTCTATCAGTAAATATCTCGAGAGGATCTCCTTCTCTTATTCTCAAAGTCCTTCTTATCTCTTTTGGAATAACAACTCTGCCCAAATCGTCTATTCTTCTAACTATTCCGGTAGCCTTCAATGTATTTTACCTCCTTTTACAGTTAATTTATAGTACAGTTTTATTATTAATTATTTATTGGTTTTTTATACATAACAGGTGAATTATGATAACTAAAAAAATCTTTATGATATTTAGTAATCTCACTGCTTCTAAAATGTCGAAATTAGGCACAAAAAAAGACCGGATTTCCGGCCTTTAAGCTCTACTATTATTTTATATTTATTTTATTGTAAATATTTTCATTTTTTATAACATCAAACTCAGAGTCTTTGGTCCAGTTTTCAAGTCTTTCTAAGTATTTTTTTGTTTGAACAGATTCTTTAACGGCATCCTTAACCTCATCATAGGTTGTTCTTTCTTCTACTTTCAAAACAAAATATCCCCATTCGCTTTCCAATATGTCAGCATCACCAGGCTTATGTTCAAGTGCCCATTCCTGAAAACCAGGTATATTGGAATTTGTATTAGCAGTAACTTCAAACAGCCCTTTGTTATCTTTCACTGTAGTATCATCCGACAAATCCAATGCAAGTTTTTCTGCATCCTCTCCAGCTTTAACCTTTTCTAATATATCCTCGGCCTTAGCCTTTATCTCTTTTTTCTCCAGTTCGGTATATTCTTTACCGGTCGTCGAGGTAAGATCCATTGTGGCAAACATTATTCTTCTCACTTTTACCTTATCAACAGAATTGGGGTTTTCTTTATAGTATTCTTCCATTTCAGCATCGGTTACGTCAAAGGTAGGAAGTTCTTCCTCAACATACTTGTATACCAATCTAAGATTCTTAAGTATCTTTTCATATTTTTCGTAGCTTATATTATAAGTCTTTTTAAATTCTTCCTCTCCTTTTGCATCTCCACCATATGATGAGGACATTTGAAGCTTGATTTGATCAAAAGTAGCCTTGGTATCTTCAAGTTCACCTTTATCCAATTCCAAACCTCTTTCCTTTGCCTTTAGAAGCTGAATTTTATAATCCTTTGCACTATCAAGTGCTTGTTGTTTTGCAAATTCTCTTGCATCCGTTCCTTCAATCTTGGTGTCCCAGAATGCTTTAAGCGCGGATTCACTTCTCCTTTCCACATTTGCATTAGATTCCATCTCAATTTTTGTGGAACCAAGGAAAAAATTAAACTCATCGGTTGTAATCTTCTCACCTTTAATTGTAGCAACATAATTAGTTGCATTGATATAGAATAGCCAACCAACCGCCCCAAGTATTAATACCAGTACTGATGCAATTGCTATAATTTTCTTCTTATCTACCTTTTTCTTTTTTGTCAACGTACTCGCTCCTTACGTTATAAAATACTAATCCTCAGTAATTTAAAAAAAGATTATATAATACCATTATAATAAATCGCAGACATTACTTCAAATTAATAATGTCCTGTAACAAAATCTTAATATTATCCAGGAAGTTTTCTCTTTTGATATCCGTTATTCTATAAGTAATATAGGGCTTATTGCTAGCAGTAAACAAAAGCTTTCGTTTGTATTTTTCCATTAGTTTCCCTATCACTTCAAAATTTGCATACTTACCATCTATAAATTGAAACATTACAGCATCATTTTTTTCCTGTACCGATGAAAACCCGCATTTTAATGCTAAAGTCTTAATATGCGCTATCTTTATAAGATTTGATACCGGCATTGGAATGTCTCCATACCTGTCTAAAAGCTCGTCTTCTACATCCAACACATCCTGTTCATCTTGTATTGAAGCAATTCTCTTATACATTTCTATTTTTTCATTTTCCATACTTATATAGCTATTGTCAATATATGCACTTAGATTTACATCAATGGAGATCTCGACATCATCTTGTCCAGACTGGCCTCTCAACTCATCTACCGCCTCCGCTAACAGCCTACAGTACATGTCATATCCGACAGAGTCGATGTGTCCATGCTGCTGTGCCCCTAGCAGATTTCCTGCGCCCCTTATCTGTAAATCCCTCATAGCAATCTTAAAGCCTGAGCCAAACTCAGTAAACTCTTTAATTGCCTGAAGCCGTTTCTCTGCAATTTCAGAGAGCACCTTATCCTTTTTATAAGTGATATAGGCGTAAGCCATTCTGTTAGATCTGCCAACCCTGCCTCTTAGCTGGTAAAGCTGAGCTAGTCCCATCTTGTCGGAATCTTCAACTATAATAGTATTAACATTTGGCATATCAAGGCCCGATTCAATAATCACCGTACACACAAGAACATCATATTCACCGTTTATAAATCGGAACATTATATCCTCAAGCTCTGATTCGTTCATCTGTCCGTGTGCCACAGCAACTCTAGCATCCGGCACCATATTTTTTATTTCCGCTGCTTTTACGTTAATTGAACGCACACGGTTATACAGATAAAACACCTGACCGTTGCGTGACATCTCCCTGTTGATCGCTTCTTTTATAACTTCAGTGTTGTGCTCCATTACATAAGTCTGAACCGGATATCTTTCCTCCGGCGGATCTTCTAAAGTACTGATATCTTTTATACCCACCATGGACATATGCAGCGTTCTTGGAATAGGTGTAGCTGTTAATGTAAGAACATCCACATTTGCACGCATATTTTTAATTTTTTCCTTGTGCATAACACCAAAACGTTGCTCTTCATCTATTACCAAAAGCCCTAGGTTCTTAAAGGCAACATCTTTTTGTAAAAGCCTATGGGTACCTATCAATACATCAAAAAGACCTGCTTTGACGTCTTTCAAAATATGCTTTTGCTCTGTTGGAGTTCTAAAACGGCTCACCATCTCGACTGTAACAGGAAAATCCTTCATACGTTCCTTGAAGTTATTATACTGCTGTTGGGCTAATACCGTTGTGGGTACAAGATATGCAACCTGCTTTCCCTCCATTACTGCTTTAAATATGGCTCTAATAGCAACTTCTGTCTTTCCATACCCCACATCTCCACAAAGCAGCCTATCCATAGGTTTATCCGCTTCCATATCCTGTTTGATCTCTTCAATACACTTGAGCTGATCCTCAGTTTCCTGATAGGGAAACTGATCTTCAAACTGCTTCTGCCAAACAGTATCCTTTCCGAAGGCATGACCTTTCAGAGACTCCCTCATAGCATATAATTTTATGAGTTCTCCTGCTAGTTCCATTAGGGATTCTTTTGCCTTTGCCTTAGTCTTAAGCCAGTCAGCCCCACCGAGTTTGCTGAGCTTAGGAGTTTTTCCCTCTGAGCCTATGTATTTCTGTATCAGGTCTAGCTGGTTTGTCGGTACATAGAGAAATGCTCCGTCCTGATACTGAATTTTCAAATAATCCTTCTTAATATTTTCAACAACCAACTGCTCAATTCCGGTATATTTCCCAATACCGTGAGATTGATGTACTACAAAGTCACCAATGTTTAAATCAGTAAAGACGCTTATCTTTTTACCCTTGTTCTTATTTGCAATGTGTCTTTTAAGCTTCCTATCCTGTCCAAAAAGTTCTTTTCCGCTGACTACAGCAAACCTCATCTCCGGATACTCAAAACCCTTATTAAGACTTCCATGGGTTATTATTACCTGTCCTGGCAAAATACCCTCTTTAACCTCATCAATATATACCGTTTCAATTTCTTTACCTCTCAAAGTCTCAGCAAGCATCTCTCCCTTGCTTTTGGTTCCCGCCAAAATCAGCACTCGAAAATCATTTTCTTTCCAATATCTAACATCATCTACCATTAGATCAAAATTTCCCTGATAGGAATTTAAAAGCCTTGAAGCAATAGTAAACTTTTTACTCCCGGATAAAAGTAATTCATCCACCATAATAGTGTTAAAGTAAATGGATTTTTTCTTATATAAACTACTCCATATATAGTCAAAATCAAAATATATATCAAAGCAACCCGGAAGCAAATGACCTTTCTCTAACAAGCTTTTACATATCTCTGTGTTTTCTAGGTGCATATTTTCAATTCTCTGTTGAAATCTTTTCGGCTCATCGAAAAAAACAAGGATATTCTCATCGATATAATCTGTTATTAAATGAGGTTTTTTAATAATATAGGGAATATATCTGTCCATACCCGGAAAATAATAGTCTTCTTTAAACTTATCAAGGTCATGGCTTATTTTTTCATCTAGCTTGACTATGTGCTCCTGCTTGGTTATTGAATTTATCTTTTCTTTTTGCATAGTCAAGTCTTTTTGTATTTCGGAAATCATATCATCAAGTTTCGCACGTTCATAGATTATTTCTCTTGCGGGCAAAATTTCAACACTTTCAGTCTTTTCTACAGATCTCTGCGAAATTACGTCAAAGGTTCTTATAGAGTCAACTTCATCATCAAATAACTCGATACGATATGCACTTTCACAATTTACAGGAAAAACGTCTATAATTCCACCCCTGACAGCAAACTGTCCCTTGCCTTCAACGGTAGTAACCCTCTCATAACCTACCGATATCAGTTTTTGAATAACAAAAGTCAAATCGATTCTTTTATTATGATCAAATCTTAAACAACTTGCTTCAAAGAGCTCTTTACCTATTAGTTTTTGCACTATTGCTTCTGCACTGATTACGATAAACTTGTAATCATGTTTTATAATCCTGTCTAAAGCTACTATTCTTTCATAGACAGCATCATAACTCTTAGCTTCCACATCATGCAACATTATTTCCTTTGAGGAAAAAAGAATTACATCCTTGCCAAAGAAATGGGAGAAGTCTTCATATATTTTCCTGGCTTGAAGCTCATTATAAGCAATTAGTATTCCTTTACTATTCAAATGGCTGCAAATTGCATAGGAAATATGGGCCTTTTGACTTTCAGAAGGTCCATTTATCGCTGTTTGAAGTCCACCCCTTCTTATATTGTCAATAGCATCCATATAGTCTTTTGACTCAAGAAGCGGATCAATTAAGTACTCTCTTGTTTTTATATTATCCATATTTATCCTCTACTTACTATTAAACCTGTTCATAGCATTATCAACACCGGACTTTAGAATTGCTTCTACCGCACCCGCAGCATTTTCAATTGCAGCTTCAACAATTTTTCTATCTTCGAATGAAAACTTGCTCAAAACAAAATCCGCCAAATTCCATCCTTGTGGCGGCTTATCCACACCAATTCTTATTCTCGGAAAATCCTCCGACTGAATTTGATATATCACAGACCTCATTCCGTTATGAGTGCCTGAACTTCCATTCGGTCTGACTCTAAGCTTCCCAACGGGCAAATCAATATCATCGTATACTATTATAATGTTTTTTACGGAAATTTTATACCATTCTATTATTTCCCGTACACTTTCCCCGCTCAAGTTCATAAAGGTCTGAGGCTTAGCCAGTAAAACCCTGCGACCTTCAATAGTTCCATCTCCAATAACAGCCTTATGTTTTACCTTCGTTACGGCAATATTATGTTTCTTTGAAAGTCGGTCAATGGTATCAAAACCCACGTTATGCCGAGTATTTTCATACCTTGTTCCCGGATTCCCAAGACCGATTATTACAAATAAATCCTCCAAAGTATTACACCTCTCGTATATATAAATTTCGCAAACTCGCTCTTCAAACCTTTTTGCTTCCCAGATTGCAAAGAGCATAATTGGGAAGCATTTTGCACCTCTCGATTTTAACACTTTCAAAAGGCATAAACAAATTGCCTTCTCAAAGTCCAATTAGCTTAAAGAAGGCATTTATATCAAAAACATATATTTTTCAGCCTTGCAACTTTTAGAGTTCATTGAAACAACCTAACAAAGCTAAAATTTACCTAACATCTTGCTGAGTAAATAAAGTGCTTATGGATATATCTCCATAAATCCTCTCAATTGCTTCAGCAAATACAGGAGCAACTGAAAGAGATACCCATTTTGAAATTTTCTTATCTTCCTGCACAGGAATAGTATTTAGTGTTACTATTTCTTTCATAGGGGATGCATCAATCCTTTCTAAAGCAGAACCGGATAACACACCATGAGTACAACAAGCATATACTTCTTTTGCCCCTATCTCAACAAGAGCATTGACTGCATTTAATATTGTTCCGCCTGTATCAATGAGGTCATCAACTAATACAACCCTCTTATTATTTACATCTCCAATTATATTCATAATTTCAGAAACATTTGCTTTAGGTCGCCTTTTATCTATTATAGCTAAAGGAACCTCCAACCTTTCAGCAAACTTTCTCGATCTTGAAACACTGCCTACATCCGGTGATACTACAACCACATCGCTTGTATCCTGGAATTTCTCCCTAAAATAACTTGCTAAAATAGGTACTCCAATCAAATGGTCAACAGGTATATCAAAAAATCCTTGCAGCTGAGGTGCATGTAAATCCATAGTCAATATTCTGTCTGTTCCCGCTGTTGTTATAAGATTTGCTACCAGCTTTGCAGATATTGGATCTCTTG
>JAEZUI010000257.1 GCA_023421115.1 Bacillota bacterium
TATTAAGATGGATGAGGTTTTAAAATTATCAAAAAATATAAATAAAGTTAATGCTAATGAAATCAACATGTTTAAGTTGCCTGGCGAATCTGTTGAAGGTGGTGCATGGTACTACGAAATGGATAAAACTCAAGCAAAAGAAATTGTAGATCAATATTTTCGGAATAATTCTAAATAAAATACATGGAGTAATTTGCTCCTATAATAAAACTATCAAAATTTTATTAATAACAAAAACTTTGGGGCATCAAGCCCCTTTGTTTTTGCCTCTTTTAGCCTATCAAATCAGATTTTTTGAAATGGCAATTGACCAGTTATTTTTTTGGAATCACCTAATAGTTTTATATTAGAAAGTTATTTTTAAACCACCTTAAACTATATAGTATAAAAAATCTTATAAGCCTTATAGGACATATATACATCAACTTTACTAGTTATCTCAAAAGGAGAATGCATAGACAGTACAGCTACTCCACAATCTATAACATCAACATTTAAATTTGCAATGAACTGCGCTATTGTACCGCCACCACCTTGGTCTACTTTGCCTAGCTCAGCGGTTTGCCAAACAATATTGTTGTCATTGAATAGTTTTCTTATTTCACCCACAAACTCTGCGTTAGCATCACTAGCACCGGATTTTCCCCTTGCACCTGTATACTTTTGAAGAACAATTCCCCTGCCTAAAAATGACGAATTCTTTTTATCGTATACATTTTCAAAGGTGGGGTCAATTGCCGCATTAACATCTGCTGAAAGCATTTTTGAATTAGAAAGACATCTTCTAAGCATAAGGTCATTGTAATTTTCTACGCTCATACTACATAAATCCGCAAGAAAATTAACAAAAAAGCTGGATTGTGCTCCGGTATTTCCCATGCTGCCAATTTCTTCTTTATCGGATAAAATACAAACCGCTGTCCTTTTGACCTTATCAGTATCAAAAATTGCCTCTAGAGCCGCGTATGCACATACTCTGTCATCCTGACCGTATGACCCTATCATACTTTTATCAAAACCTACGTCAACAGCATTAAATTTAGGAACCAATTCCAATTCAGCCGATAAAAAGTCCTCTTCCACGATACTATATTTTTCGTTCAACATATTTAGTATATTCAGTTTGACCTTTTCTTTAACTTTATCATCTTTATAGGGTATTGAACCGGATAGAATATTTAGACCTTCACCGGTTATTCCCTCACTCATTTTCTTTTGCATCTGATCTGCTGCAAGATGCGGTAGGAGGTCTGTAATAGTAAATACAGGATCGTTTTCGTCCTCACCTATTGTAACATTTACCATACTCCCATCTCTTTTTACTATAACGCCATGCATCGCCAGAGGAATGGTAACCCACTGATACTTCTTTATTCCACCATAATAATGTGTTTTTAGAAAGACCATATCATTTGCCTCATACATTGGATTTGGCTTTAAGTCAATCCTTGGCGAATCAATATGGGCTCCTATTATATTTACACCGCTTTCAAAAGCTTCTTCACCTATTATTGCCAACACAACGGTTTTATTTCTTCCAACACAGTATACTTTCATGCCAGGTTGTAATTTTGTGTTAGAGTTTATCAGTTCCTCTATTGATATGTAACCTTTGTTCTTAGCGAGTTTTTCAGTTTCTTCGGTAAATTCTCTCTCAGTTTTGGCTTTATTTAAAAAGCTTTTATATCTTTCACACAAATCAAATGTTACTTTAAATTCCTCATCACTTATCTTTTCCCAAGCACTTTTTGGAGCAAGGAGCAACTTTTCAGATAAGATTTGTCCTTGAGTTTTGTTTTCAGACATAATTTACCTCCTTCAATTATTTATTGTTACAAGATAATATTATAGCACTATTTTTTAAAAGTTTAACTTTTTTTAAAACTATAAGCTATATTGATATAATTATACCCATATAATTTGTTTCTTAAGATAAGAAATACTTAAAATTATTTGGAATAAAAAAAGAAGAGCATAATCTCTTCTATTTCGTTTTGCTATTATTTAATTGATAATTTACAATTTCTCAAAATTTGAACTCATAACCTTTATACCACTTATTAAATAGGCAATTTTTAAAAAATTCTATAAATTGATTTTATTCGGAAAAGGTTGCTGCAATATCCTTCTGCATCAATTCATAATTATCAAGCAGTGATAGCAGCTTTTCTACCACTAAAGGATCAAATTGCGTACCGGAATTCATTTTAAATTGATTTATTGCTTCTCCAAGGTTAAGTTTTGATCTATATTTCCTGTCGGAGGTCATAGCATCAAAAGCATCTGCAACGGATAGGATTCTTGCAAGAATTGGAATCTCTTCACCTTTCAAACCTTCAGGATATCCTTTCCCGTCATACCTCTCATGATGATACTTAACTAGAGGGACGACATCCTTAAACATTGAAATCGCAGATAGGATATAGGCTCCTTTTAGTGGATGCTTCTTAATTTCTTCATATTCATCAAAATCAAGCTTCTCAACTTTAAACAATATGTCATCAGCAGTACCAATTTTACCAATATCATGAAATATTCCGCCAACTTTTAGTAGTTCGATGTCCTCAGAACTGAGTCCATAGGCTTCACCTAATTTTGCAGCGTAATAGGAAACCCTGTCGGAGTGTCCTCGTGTATAGTAATCCTTAGCATCCACAGTTAATCTTAAGGCCTCGATAGTATCAATATACCTTTTCCTTAATTCCATATATGTTCTGTCAAGCTCTTCTTTTTTCATATTTATCAAGGAATGCAAAAAGGCATTTATAATAGACGTTGCTGCTTGATTCGAATATATTTCAAGGAGTTTGAGACCTTCATCAAAATTATTGCTTTCAATATATATAACACCTATGGAACTATTGTTTTCACCTAAAAGAGGTAAAATTATTCCGTGATCCAATTGTACTTTAATTTTATTCTCTCTTGAAAAACCTATCCTTTCCATCAATTCAGGACTAAGCATATTTACTAATGAATTCACGGGAATCTTGTACTCTCCGACACCTTTGTAAATAATTTCTCCCTGACTGCTGTTACAATCATCTACAAGTATAAAAGCATCCTTGCTGTTGACAAGCGGCATAAGTCCCTCTAAAATTTCTTCTAGAATTGCGTCAATTGGTTGCAATTGATATATTTTAGGCACTGTGTATAGAATTCTGTTAAGTCCATCTCTAAATTGTCTGATAGTGCGTATTTGAGAAATGGACTTTATTCCCGATTCTATTAACAGCAAAAGCTGGTCAAAGCGATCACCTTTTTCGCAATAACCTTGAATGTCAAGAGCTTTAATTGTCTCAAGAGGTGGTGCAAGATCTTTATGGCCTGTCAACAAGAGTATATAAATATCCTCATTGAACTCTCTTATTTTAGCTACGACCTCATCACCATGAATTGGCGACATAATATAGTCTAATATAAGCATATCGAAATGCTCCGTCTCTAAACGCCTTATAGCCTCAATGGGATCTGAGATACCTATGCTGAAATATCCGCTCCTAGTGAGCATTACTTTCATTGAATTAATTATGCCTTCTTCATCGTCTACAATAAGAATTTTATATTCAGTTGATACTTCAGCCATATTCTTTCTCATTATAACTCCTCCTATACCTAAGTGCATAGAATATATTCAATGTTTGGAGCTAAAGAGATTGAGCTGTAAAAAATCATTCTCTAATATTATCTGTATTTAATTCTTCAGATAACACATTCCATTAGTCTTTACAGTTCCCATCTCTAACGGAGATTAATAATTGCTAATGCTACAAATTTAAAATGGACATCCTGAGTACAATGCTATTTATGTAAACTTTATTGAAATTGTTCATTACAAGAAGAGCAGAAAGAAAGCAAATGAAAAATCACAAAACATATAATTACCAAAATTAAAATAGCTATATTAGAAGAAACCAGATAAAGTGCATTTTAACATTTTGTAAATTGATTAATGTTAAAAGCACTATTCCATTTATCCTTTGTGATTAGGATCTTATTATTTAATTCCAAAGTATAGGTATTTTTTGTGTCTACTTATATTTTATATAATAATTGTTCGATATGCAAGTATTTTTATATAGGCATTTAGTAGGATTTATATAGGACTATAGGCCATAATAAATCCAATATATTACTTTTTACAAAAATCATGCAAAAATATGGAATGTGATATCTTTCTTTTTTATTCCAACAATCCTATTTTGCAGGTGGATTTGTTTTGTTTCTTGACTTATCGGTTTAGTTGCTTTATAAATAATTATATGGAAAAGATTTAACTTTAAATTTGGAGGAATTTTTTTATGTTTGATTGTCATGTACACAGCAGTTTTTCCGGTGACAGTGATATGAATTGTGAAGACGCCATAAGCACTGCTATTGCTATGGGCTTACAAGGTATTTCTTTTACCGATCACCTTGATTTTGACTATCCTAATTATGATGATATATTTATGATTGACTTTGACGAATACTCTGCTTGTATGGATAGCATAAAAAAGCAATATAGCAATCGTATAAATATTTTTAAAGGTATAGAGGTTGGAATACAACCTCATGTTATAGACAGTACTATAGAGGTAATTAATAGTTATGATTTTGATATAGTAATTGCATCTGTCCATATTGTTGATAAGTTAGATTTGCATAATGGAGACTTTTGTAGATCAAAGACCCAAAGAGAAGCTTATACAAGGTATTTTGAAGAAGTGCTTCAAACTGTTAAATCCTTTGACAACTTCGATATTATTGGACATATCGATCTCATTAGGAGGTACGGTTGTTATGACAACAAGTCATTAGAATATAGTGATTATGCTGATCTCCTAGATTCTATCCTAAAGGAAATAATTAAAATGGGCAAAGGTATTGAAGTTAATTCTTCAGGATTTAGATATAATTTGTCTTCAACTATGCCGGATTTTAGCATAGTCAAACGCTATAAGGAACTTGGCGGCGAAATAATATGTACAAGTTCGGATGCACATAGCGTAGAACATATCGGTTATAAGTTCGACTATATTAAAGAAATGATAACTAGAGCAGGTTTTGCTTATACTACACACTTTGATCAAAGAAAACCTGTTTTCTCAAAATTGGATTGATCAATTTCAACCTTATAGGGGCAGTTTATTTATCAACTGCCCCTATAAAGTTGAACATTTATATACTTAAGACCATTTCAACAAAATAACCTATACTACATTTAGATCAAAAAGACCGCCACAAAAATCATAAAGCTTTCTTATAACCCAACATTTACCTTTTAGCCATTCGAAATTTACCTTGATATTTTGACCTTGTGAAAGACCTTTTTACCTTTTTTGATTATAATTTCGTCATCTATAAAGTCCTCTTCCTTAACGAAAAGGTCAATTTTTGCTACTTTGACTTCATTTACACTTACTCCCCCCTGCTCAACAAGACGTCTCCCCTCACCCTTTGATGGAATGAGCTTGGTTTTTAATAAAAGATCTAAAATATTGATTCCACTGCCTATCTCTACAATTGTTATTTCTGTCGTAGGCATATCCTCAGAACTTGCACCTTTTCCAAAAAGAGCCTCGGCCGCACCTTGAGCTTTTAGTGCCTCTTCCTCACCATGAATAAGCTTAGTTACCTCAAAGGCCAGAACCTTCTTTGCTTCATTTATCTGCTGATCCTTGAGCTTTGCCAATTCCTCGATTTCACTCATCGGAAGGAAAGTAAGAAGCTTTAAGCATTTAATAACATCACTGTCACTAATGTTTCTCCAGTATTGGTAAAACTCGTAGGGAGTTGTCTTGTTCGGGTCAAGCCAAAGCGCCCCTTTTTCGGTTTTGCCCATCTTTTTTCCTTCACTGTTGGTAAGTAGAGTAAAAGTCATTCCATAGGCTTCCTTTCCTTCTACTCTTCTAATAAGATCAATACCACCTAAAATATTTGACCACTGATCATCTCCTCCAAGTTCGAGCAAACAACCCTGTTCTTGATAGAGTTTCAAGAAATCATAACTTTGCATAAGCATGTAATTAAATTCGATGAAGGACAATCCCTTTTCCAATCTTGATTTGAAACATTCTGCAGTAAGCATCCTGTTTACCGAAAAATGCACTCCTATTTCTCTTAAGAATTGGACATAATTTAATTCGAGTAACCAATCGGCATTATCAAGCATTAGTGCCTTACCTTCACTGAAGTCTATAAAATTGGATAATTGCTTCTTGAACTTATTGGCGTTATTCTGGATTTCTTCCCTAGTCATCATTTTCCTCATATCGGTCTTACCTGTAGGGTCACCTACCATAGTTGTCCCACCACCAATGATGGCAATTGGTCTATGGCCTGCCCTTTGCATATGTGCCATAACAACCATCTGCAAAAAATGCCCTACATGCAAGCTATCAGCAGTCGGATCAAAACCGATATAAAAAGTCACTTTTTCCTTTTCAAGAAGCTCTTTTACTTGCTCCTCATGAGTTATCTGAGCTATAAAGCCCCTCTCTTTTAATGTTTCAAACACACTTGACATAAAATTTCCTCCTAATTCCAACATATTGCTTACTGTAAATTATAATTAATTCACCAACTAAAAAAGCCCTCACATCCTTTTTTTAAGGACGAGAAAGCTCCCGTGGTACCACCTTAATTCGTACACATAAAAACAGTGTACCTCAAATTATACACCGCCAATATAACGGTAGGCTTCCGGCTCTGCTTAATAGTGCATTTAAAAAACACTTTCAGCATGCAACTCCAGAGGGTATTTCATTAATCCATGTACTGAAGTCCTCTCACCACCCGGACCACTCTCTTAATGTAACCATAGACAACTACTTTCACTCTTTCATAGTCTTTATAATATTCTAGCACAACAGTATACAGTTTACAAGGATTTTTTAACTACAGTGAACTTTGTATAATCCCACCGCCCACAACTAGGTCATCGTCATAAAACACTACCGACTGTCCTCTTGTAATGGCTCTTTGAGGTGTCTCAAACTCTACCCGTACTTTATCCTTTTCAAAAGGTATAATAATTGCATCCGCCTCTTTAGCCGAATACCTTATCTTTGCCTTTACCTTCATCGGTGCTTCTAAAGTGTCAATTGAAATAAAGTTTAGATCATATGCAATTAACTTATCATTAAACACTTCACTGTCATCACCTAGAATTACATTGTTATTTTCTACATCAATATCTACAACATACATAGGTTTTCCGAAGGCGATTCCTAAACCCTTTCTCTGTCCAACAGTGTAATATATTAGGCCTTTATGCCTTCCTAGTATATTTCCTTTTGTATCTACAAAATTACCGGGAACTATTTTTTTATCAGTATTTTGTTCAATAAACTTACCGTAATCGTTGTCATCTACAAAGCATATTTCCTGACTGTCAGGTTTTGAAGCAACATTAAGCCCAAGGTCTGAGGCCTTCTGCCTTACAACATCCTTACTGTATTCTCCTATAGGCATAAGCACTTTTGACAGTTGCTCCTGGGTAAGATTGTATAAAGCATAGGTTTGATCCTTTGCCTCGGTAACAGACTTCTTTAAAACATACCTCTTTCTTACCTCATCGTATTCAATAATTGCATAATGCCCTGTTGCCACAAAGTCTATTCCCATTGATATTGCTTTATTAAGCAGTGATTCAAATTTTACATGCCTGTTACAAGCTATGCACGGGTTAGGTGTTTTGCCCTTTAAGTACTCATCAACAAAATAGTTTATAACCTTATCTTCAAATACCTCTTTAAAATTGAGCACATAATAAGGTATACCAAGACTATTTGCAACTCTTCTCGCATCATCTACCGCCGACAATGAGCAGCAACCACCTTCAGTAAGCTTGACTTCTTCTGAAGTTTCAGGCCATATTTGCATTGTTACACCTATTACATCATATCCTTTTTCTAAAAGTATAGCGGCAGCTACAGAACTATCAACGCCGCCGCTCATACCTAACATAACCTTTTTTTTACTCATCGTCGTCCTCGTCAAATTCGTGGTGTATATCGTCACAACG